>DATKPL010000159.1:0-4774 GCA_035524155.1 Rhizomicrobium sp. | reverse complement strand
GAAAACGGCCGCCCGTGTATGTGAAAGAGCTTGCGCCCTGGTCGGCGGTGCGCAATGCCGCCCATGCCTATGGTTTTGCCGCTTTCGCCGTCGATCCGGGCACACACCCTGGCGGCATCACGGAGATGAAGGTCACTTATTACGACGTGGTCGGCACCGATGGCCGGATCGCGCCGTTCGAGAGCTTCACCCTGCGCCGCCCGCGGCGGGACTGATTCTTCAGGCCACGCCCAGCCCGCGTTTCAGCGCATTCTGCCAGGCGGCGCGGAATTCGACCGTGACAGGGGCGTCGCGCGCCACGATGTCGAAGCCGTGATAGGCGCCGGGCACGATCAGCAATTCCGTCGGCACGCCCGCATGGATCAGGCGGCGGGCATATTCGATGTCTTCCTCGCAGAAGAGGTCGATCGAGCCCACGCCGATGAAAGCGGGCGCCAGGCCGCTCACGTCTTTCACGCGCGCCGGCACCGAGCCCGGCGGCACGGTGGGCGAACCCGCCGGCTGGCCCAGCAGCGACGACCAGCCGAAGCGGTTGCTGCCTTCGGTCCAGATGAAATGACCGATATAGGGCGGCACATGGATCGTGCTGCCGGTGCGGTCATCCAGCATGGGATAGATCAGGCACTGGAACGCGAGCGGGATTTCCTTCCGGTCGCGCGCGGCAATCGCCAGCATGGCGGCATGGCCGCCGCCCGCGCTGTCGCCCAAAACGGCGATGCGCGCGGGATCGACGCCGAACTGGCCGGCATTCTTGTGCACCCAGGACAGTGCCGCATAATTCTGTTCCAGCGATTTGGGGAAATGCGCCTCGGGCGCAAGCGTGTAATCCACCGACACCACCATGCTGTTGGTGGCCTGCGCCGCGTCCTGGGCCAGGCGGATGTTGGTGTCGGCGCGGCCCACGACATAGCCGCCGCCATGGATATAGACGGTGGCGGGGCGGTTCTGCGCGCCCGGCCGGGGATCGAAGATCAACACCGGCACGTTGCCGCCCGGCCCGGGCACCATGGCCTTGCGCGGCTGAAGCTCCGGCGCGTCCGACGCGGAGGAATTCTTGTCGCCGGCGCGGATGGATGCCAGGTTCCGGGCGCTGAAATCCTCGCCCGCGGGAAATGATTTCAGCCCCGCAAGCAGCTCTGGATTCACATAGGAATAAGGATCGCGCCCGGCCGCGCCGGTTTGCGCCTTGGCGATCGTCGCCGCGCCTGCCAGAAGCGGCATCATGGCGGCGCCGCCGATGACATTGCGGCGGGTGGGCATTCTCATGCGCGGCAACTCCGTGCGCGACTCGTTGATATTACAACGTCCCGCACCTGTAAGCTGCATGTAAGCCTGGGCACCTAGGCTTTTGACGAGGGAATCGGGTCGCGCATCGCGGTCCGCGGAATCGCGACGGGGGATCATGCCGGGCGCAGCTGAGAAGGTTATCGACGGCCTGCGCCTGGATGTTGAGCGCTGGAAATCCGAAATGGCGGATCTGAAGGCGAGTGGGCAGGCCGAACTGGTGGAGCGCGTCAAAAGCTGGATCGCGGAAGCCGAAAAGGTCCTGGCGAAGTGGGACGAGCCGCGCGAATCTTGAACCGGGCTCCGCGATCAGCATGATCAGCCCCGGGGGCCCAATTTCGCCATCGCCATGTCTGGCTGGGGCTTGCCCCCGGGGGGCGCTTTTTTGGTTCAGTACGGAACCGTACTGCCGGAACCGCGTTTCCGTTTTTTGGGCTAGGGTGTTGCGTGGCATCAAACCATACGGTTTTGGTCGTGGAGGACGAGCCGCTCATCCTCCAGGACGTGAGTTCGCATCTCGACGATTGCGGCTTTCGCGTTCTCGAGGCGGAAAACGCGGATCAGGCGGTCATCCTCCTGCTCCAGCATCCCGAGATCGACCTGGTCTTCACCGACGTTCGCATGCCCGGAAAAATGGACGGGCTCGATCTGGCGCGCTGGGTGCTGGAGAACCGGCCGGGGCTGCCGGTGATGATCGCCACCGGCGATCTGGGGCGGGCGACGGCCATGCACGAACTTTGCGGCGCGGAGACATTCCTCAAGCCCTACGATCACGAGAAGATCGTCGAGCGGATGCTAAAAGCCCTGGCGGCGAAACCTGCCGCCTGATCTTTCGCCGTATCGTGCTTTGCCGCCCAAAATGCCCCCGGGCGATGAACCGGCCGGCGAGCGATCGGGGGTAGGCGGGCCGGCCAGTTCACCATGCAAGCCTCTCTCTTCGGGGTCTTCGAGAGAAGCAGATTAAAGTAAAACGCCATTTGACCGCGCGGACATTGATCCAGGTCAAGGACGCGCCGGACGACCGGCCGAGGGAAATTCAACGGATAGAGATTAGAAGCCTTCAAGAATGCGCGTGGCGCGCGGCGGTCATGCGTGGGTCGCGCCCTTGTTCCATGGGCGAAAGCCGGTCTTTCCCGCGTCCCGGATGCTGCAACCTGGGCCTTCGTTCCGCACAACTACGGACTGTATCGCGCCGCGGCAGGAACTTTTGCGCACAATTACGGACGTAACATCCCGTCAACCAAGCGATGTTTCCGGCGCCTCTCGGTAGAAGCGCTTACGTGCACGCTCCGAATTCGCCGCGCCGTTCCGCTCATCCATATCGCCGCCCGCAAAACAGATGCGGAAGCGAAACATGCGCGGTCGTTGGATCCTGATTTTCCTGGCGGGTTTCGCGGTGGGCTTTGCGTGGGCCTTCCCCATGGCGGCCAATGCGGCCGAGCTGGTGCCGTTGGCAAACAGGATGCCGGCCAGCCACGCCAGCGCGCCCCTGCCGGCGGGTTTTGTGAGCTTCTGCATGCGCTTTGCCGGCCAATGCGAGACCGACAAAAGCAAGCCCGCCAGAGTGGCGCTGACCGCGGAGCTGTGGGAACAGCTCGACCAAGTCAACCAGGACGTCAACCGCGCCATCGCGCCGGAAGACGATCTCGCCCATTACGGACGGGCGGAATATTGGACCATCCCCACCGACGGCAAGGGCGATTGCGAGGATTATGCGCTTACCAAGCGCGAAAAACTGATCGCGGCGGGCGTTTCGCCGCGGGCGCTGCGCATCGCGCTGGTCAGGACTTCGCGCGGCGAGGGCCATGCCGTGCTCACCGTGGCGACCGACCATGGCGATTATGTGCTGGACAATCTGGCCGCCAATGTCCGGAGCTGGGACAATACGGACTATCGGTGGATCGAACGCCAGGATCCCGACAATGAATGGGCCTGGGTGTCGCTCGCCCCGGCCGCGCCGACGCAGGCGCCGCTGGTCGCCTCACACGGCTGATATTACTGGCGCTCGCGCGGGCGCTCGTGCGCGGCGCTGTTGAGATAGCCGCCGTCGAAATCGGCATACCGGTCCATCTTGGCGGGGGCGGGGAAGCGCAGCGTATGGCCTTCGATCTTGATCAGGCCCAGCTCGCGCAGATGCTGCATCACCCGGTTCATGTGCACGGCGCTGATGCCCAGCACATTGGCGAGATGCTCCTGCGTCAGGGGATTGGTGAACCAGTCCACGCCCCCCATGCCCACCGCTGCGAAGCGCACGCGCAGCTCGCAGAGAAGATGGGCGGCCTGCTTGTCGGCCACGCGCTGGCCCATATTGGCCAGCCAGATGCGGCGGATGGATTCCTCCAGCCGCGCCATGCGACGGAAGGCGCGCCCGATTTCGGGGATGTCGAGCAGAAGCTGGTCGAACATCAGGCGCGGCACCTGGGCGACTTTCGACGCCGTGACCGCGGCAATGCCGTGATCCAGCCGGTCGGCGAAGGCGTCCGTTTCGTCGATGTCGCCCGGCAAGAGAAAGCCCAGAATGGCCTGGTGGCCGCCATCCAGCGCCTTGTAACGCGAAGCGACGCCTTCGATCAGGATGCGCACATCGCCGCGCGGCTCGGATTCGCGCACCAGGTCCTCGCGCGGGGCGAAATTGACGACACGGACGGGCAGCTTGCGCAGGCGGGATTGCGCGTCGTCGGACAGAGGCTCCAGCGATTCAAGTTTCTGAATCAATGCGGACAGCATTGGTGCCTTTTCTGGATGGCCCGGGAAGCGCCTGGAAAAACGTCTTACGCCAACAATCCGGGCCGCCGAATCACTATCATAAGTTAAGTTTTGGCGTAAAAATCCCGGGTTGCCCTGCCAATCAGGCAAGCGGCTAAGCCACACATATGTATGAAGCCTAGTGTCGGTTCTTTGGCTGCCCGCGGCAAGCAGGATTTCAACTGCGCCTTGAAATAAAGCGGCATTTCCACTCTTCGTTGATGAAGATTCGATCATCGCCTGCGCGCGAAAAGTGGCGCCGGGAAAAAATCGTGACCGGAAAGGAAAGGGCGGCGCGTCCTGGTCGTGCGGGAGGGGAAAAACTAATTCATCATCCCGGCGGCGATGGATATCCGCACCAGGTTCGAGAGATCCCGCGCATTGAGCTTGGTCTGAAGCCGGGCGCGGTGGGTTTCCACCGTCCTGGGCGAGATGCCCAGCTCGTACGCCACCAGCTTGTTCGACATGCCCAGGACCAGCCGGTCCAGCACCTCGCGCTCGCGCTGGGTGAGGTTGGCGATCAGTTCGGCGGCCATCCTGCTTTCGCGCGCCGATTGCCTGGTCTTGTGGCCTTCGGAAAGCGCCTTGCGCACGCTGGAAAGAAGATGCTCGTCATCGACCGGCTTTTCCAGGAAATCGAAAGCGCCCGCGCGCATCGCCGTCACCGCCATCGTCACATCGCCATGGCCGGTGATCAGGATCAGGGGCGCATGGGTCTTGCGCCTGGCCAGCTCGCTCTGCAGTT
>DATKPL010000158.1:0-6538 GCA_035524155.1 Rhizomicrobium sp. | reverse complement strand
TTGCTGTCGGCGCCTTGGGTGGCAGCCGCGCTTGGCGTGGCCACGCTCTGTGAATCTGCTGTCGCGCCGGTGGGCGAAGGCTGGGTGCCGCTTGCAGGATCGGCGTTTGATGCATTGCCGGAAGCCTGATCGGCCAGCGCGGGTGGTTTTGCGCCGGCCGTCGGATTGACGTTCGCCTGGGTGTTTTTCGCCGCATCTTTCGCCGGCCCGATTGCTGCCGCGGGCATGACATCGCCCGTACTGGGGGCGGCATTGTTCGTGGCCGCCGGGGCGGGCGAGATCATGGCGGCCACCGCCGCCACGGCTGTCGGATCGGGTGGCGCAGACTGAACGCCGGTTGCGCTGGTGCCGGTATTGTCCTGATCGCGCGCCTTGCCGGACTTATGGTCTTTTTTCGGGGCGCCGGATTGCGTCGCCGTATCCGTCTGCGAGCTGGCGTCTTTCGTCTGGGCCTGGATGTCAGCACCGGCCTGATCCGTGACGCTCGCTTTGCCCGCCTTTGACGTGCCGGCCGGGCCGGTCGTGGAAGCTGCGGATGAATTGGCGGCGGAAGCCGACGCCGCGGGCGTATCAGCCCCGCCGCTGCCATCGGGCGGCGCTGTCGTGGCGGATGAGGTGTTGCTGGTCTGCGCGCCGGCATCGGCGAGCGCGGCGATCGCATTGTCGATCTCGTTGCCCGGATCGCTGCTAGCTTGCATCGACGCGGAATTCTGTGTTGGGGCCAGACTCTGGCTCGGGTCAGGCGCGGTCTGCTGCGCCGACGGGTCCGTAGGCTGACCGATGGACGGATCGGTGGATTGGCTGCCGGTGGCCGCGCTCGAATTGTCCGAGCCGGTATTGTCATCATTGGCTGCGTTGGCAGCCACGTTGGCGGCGATGTTGCTCGCCACACTGTTGGCTGCATTGGCCTGAATCAAAGTCGTGCCGTTGGAGACGTCCTGGTTCGCGGCCTGCTGGGTGTTGTTCGCTTTGCCGTCGAGCTTGGCATTCTTGCCGGATTTCTTGCCAGCGTCGGCTTTATCGCGCGAGCTTTGATCGTCCCCGGGCTGCCCGGTCGCCGCGGACCCGACCGCCGCCTGTCCGGCTGTTGCCGAGCCCAGCAGCTGGTCGAACGGTGAAGACGCATCGGTCCCGTTCGCTCCGCCGGCATTATTGGCCTGCGGCTTGTGGAAGACGCCACCGCCGGACGCAATTCTGGTTGAAGCGATACCCGCCACGAGTGAACCCGTTGTCGATACAGGCCTCACCCAAAGCAAGGCTTGGACCAGAATTTCAGCGCGCATTCCCTTGCGTTTTCGGGCCAGGTGAACGGCGTACGCGAAGGAAAAGAACGGCATGAACTGCCCAGCGGGCAAACTCTGCCGCCCGGCGTATTGCGAAAATCGCATGAAAATGGGCGCAAAAGCTGGGCGGTTCCTGGCATGGGACTTGCGACCCCCACTTCGGCAACAAAGCATCCGGACCGATGCCGTGAGTCTGAACGGGATTACCAACAGCGCCCTGACTGCGCTGCAGACCAATCAATCCGCGCTCGGCGTGGTGTCGAATAATATCGCCAATATCAACACGCCCGGCTATGCGCGCCGGGTGGTGAACGAGCAGGCCCTGTCCACCAACGGCCAGTTGATGGGCGTCGACATCGCCAGCGTCGAGCGCGTGGTCAACCAGTTCCTTTCCCAGGAGAACCTCACCGCCAACGGCACCTCGTCGCAATACAATACCGAGGCGCAGTTATTCTCCCAGCTGAACGGCCTTCTGGGTGGCCCGGGTGACAATCAGTCTTTGGCCACCGGGCTGACCAATCTGCAGGCGGCGCTTGCCACCGCGTCCCAGG
Organism: Rhizomicrobium sp.; assembly: GCA_035524155.1. Lineage (GTDB taxonomy): Bacteria > Pseudomonadota > Alphaproteobacteria > Micropepsales > Micropepsaceae > Rhizomicrobium. The sequence goes on along the minus strand of DATKPL010000158.1, from coordinate 4,704 downwards.
CCCCCACCGCCAGCGCCAGCCAGACCGGCGTCGCCAATGCGTTGTCGGGGCTGGCCAACATGATTTCCAATGCCTCGAGCACCATCACGTCGCTGCAGGGCCAGATCGACCAGCAGGTGGTGAGCGCGGTTCCCCAAGTCAACAACCTGATCCAGCAGGTCTACAACCTCAACCAGCAGATCATGAGCGCGGGAGCGCAAGGAACCAGTTCTTCCAGCCTGCTCGATCAGCGCGATTCCGTGCTGCAGAGCCTGGGCCAGATGATCGGCATCAATGTCGCGCCGCAATCCAACGGCAGCGTCTATGTCTCGACCAGCGACGGCGTCAATCTGGTGAGCAACACCTACGCGACCCTGTCCTATTCCGGCGGCGCCCAGAACGGCACCTATGGCAGCATCCAGATCCAGGACACCAATCCCCTGAACGGCCAATCGATCGGTCAGCCCCAGGCGCTGGATCCCGACCTGGGAAGCGGTTCGCTGCAAGGCATGGTGGAAATGCGCGATTCCGTTCTGGGCGGGCTTTCCCAGACCCTGGGCAATTTCGCCCAGCAGACCGCGGCGTCTTTCAACGCGCAGAGCAACGCCAATACCGCTTACCCGCCGGCATCCACGCTTTCGGGGCGCGACACCGGCCTTCTCAGTGCCGATGCGATGAACTTCACCGGCGACACCACCATCGCCGTCGCCGATTCCAGCGGCAATCTTGTCTCTCGCATCGATGTGGATTTCGACGCCGGCACCTTGTCGGTCGATGGCGGGGCGCCACAGAGCATCGGCACCACGGTCGGCGATTTCGTGACCGCGCTGAATACGGCGCTGGGCAGCAACGGCAGTGCCAGCTTCAACAACGGCCAGTTGACGATTTCGTCCGCCGCCAACAGCGGCGATGGCATCGTCGTCCAGGATGACGCCTCCGATCCCTCCAGCCGGGGCGGCTCGGGCTTCTCGCAATTCTTCGGCTTGAACGATCTGTTCCAATCCGGCGTGCCTTCGATCACCAACACCGGCCTCTCCGCATCGGACTCCAGCGGCCTGGCTGCCGGCGGCGTGATCTCCATGCAGCTGGAAAGCCCCGACGGCTCCATCGTCAAGCCGGTGAGCATCACCACCACCGCCGGTCAGACCATCGGCGATGTGGTTTCGGCGCTGAACACCGCCATGGGTGGCGCGGTGACTTTCACGCTGAACGGCAATGGCTCGATCAGCGTAGCCAATTCGCCATCCTATGCCACCTATCAGCTTTATGTGACCGGCGACACGACACAGCGCGGCACCACCGGCCTCAGCTTCACCTCCATGTTCGGGCTGGGCGCCCAGGCCGTGGCGAACCAGGCGGCGAACTTCCAGGTCACATCCCTGGTCGCCAATTCGCCGGACGATATTCCCCTCACCAATCCCGCCATCACGTCCAGTTCGGTGGCGGGTGATACGATTGTCGAAAGCGGCGACTCCGCGGGCGCCATCGCGCTGGAAAATGTGCCTAACCAGACCCTCAAATTCCCCGCCGCAGGCGGCATGGCGGCGCAGGCGACATCGCTGAGCAATTTTGCGGCCGCTTTCTATCAGAATCTTTCCAATCTCTCGAACACGGTCACCACCAACCAGACCACCCAGTCCGACCGGCTGCAGGAAGCCCAGCAGCAATTGGCGTCGAATTCCGGCGTCAATCTTGACGAAGAACTGACCAACCTCACCACCTATCAGCAGGCCTATAGCGCCGCCGCTCGCGTCTTGAACGTGGTGGATTCGCTCTATCAGACCTTGTTGCAGATGTAGCAGGCCACCCATGAGCATCGATCGCATCGCCACCGCCCAGCAGTCGCAATATTTCCTCCAGCAGATCCAGGCGGCTTCCAGTGCGCTGAACACAACCCAGCAGCAGATCGCCAGCGGCGACAACGCCACCACCTATGCCGGTTTCGGCACCCAGACCCAGGTGCTGCAGGCCACCATGTCGGCCAATGCGCGCAACAACGCCTATCAAACCGCGACGTCGCTGGCCGTCACGCAGGCCGACATGCAGGATACGCAGCTGACCAGCCTCTCCAGCCTGGCGACCCAGCTCAACACCGCCATCTCGACGGCGATCTCTTCCAACGATCCTTCTACCCTGATGAGTCAGGTGCAGAGCGTCTTCAACCAGGCGGTCGCGATCCTGAATTCCCAGGACGCCAATGGCGCCTATATCTATGGCGGCGGCAACGATTCCACGCCGCCGGTGAGCGTCAACTCGCTGTCGCAGCTGGCCTCGCTGTCATCCGTCTCCAATGCCTTCACCAACGGCAACAACATCAAGTCCGTGCAGGTGGCCGATGGCCAGACCGTCACCTATGGCGTCACCGCCTCCAGCGTGGCGACGGGCTTGATGCAGGAACTGCAGAACATCGCGCAGTTCGATCAGGGCGCAAACGGCAATTTCACCAACAGTTCCACGGTCTCCGGCGCGCAGAACAGTTTTCTCACCGGCGAATTGTCGGCGATCACGGCGGTGGGCAGCAGTCTCAACAACGCCACCGCCCAGAATGGCGACAATTACGCGGCGCTGCAGAATGCCCAAACCCAGCAGTCCAGCATGGCCACCCTCTATTCGGGCTTCATCTCGAATATCCAGGACACAAATATGGCGCAGGCCGCCACCCAGCTGTCGCTCGACCAGACGCAGCTCCAGGCCGCCTTGCAGGTCACGTCCAGCCTTAACAAGCTGACGCTCCTGAATTATCTGCCCATCAGCAGCACCGGTTAACCCGTTCGTTGCGGTTCCCAGGCGGCGGCCCTATAAGCCCGGCCATGGAAAAGGGTTCTCGCATCGTCGTGGCCATGTCAGGCGGCGTGGATTCGTCCGTCACCGCGGCGCTACTCAAGCGCCAGGGCTACGATGTGGTGGGCATCACGCTGCAGCTTTATCCCGACACGGTGCAGAAGAAGAAAGGCGCCTGCTGCGCCGGCCAGGATATCTACGACGCCAAGCGCGTGGCCGAAACGCTGGGCATTCCCCATTATGTGCTCGATTATCAAAGCCGCTTTGCCAGCCATGTGATCGCGGATTTTGCCGACGCTTATGCGCGGGGCGAAACGCCCATCCCTTGCGTGCGCTGCAACGAGAAAGTGAAATTCGCCGACCTGATGCAGACGGCGCGCGAGTTGGGCGCGGAAGCCCTGGCCACCGGACATTATGTCCGCCGCGTCGAAGGCCGCCATGGCGCCGAGCTGCATGCGGCGCGCGACCATGCCCGCGACCAAAGCTATTTCCTGTTCGCCACCGCCCAGCCGCAACTGGATTATCTGCGCTTTCCGCTTGGGGACATGGAAAAGAACGACGTGCGCGCATTGGCGGCGGAATTGGGACTTGTCACCGCCGCCAAGCCGGACAGCCAGGATATTTGTTTTGTGCCCGAAGGCCGCTACAGCGCCATCGTGCAGAAGCTCCGCCCCGATGCGGCGCGGCCCGGCGAGATCGTGGATCAGGCGGGCGCGGTTTTGGGCCGTCACGACGGCGTCATCCATTTCACCGTGGGGCAGCGAAAAGGTCTGGGTCTTTCCGGCAACGCAGAGCCCTTGTTCGTGCTCAAGCTGGACGCGGCCAAGGCGCAGGTGGTGGTGGGCCCTCGCGCCGCGTTGGCGTCGCGCCGCATCCATCTGCACCATGTGAATTGGCTGGCGGAAAATGCGGCCTCCTTCTCGTGCGCGGTCAAGGTGCGCTCCATGCGTCCGGGGACCGAGGCGCGTGTGACACCTCTGGGCGAGGGGCGCGCCGAAGTGGAACTCACGACGGCCGAGGAAACCATCGCGCCCGGCCAGGCCTGCGTGTTCTATGACGGCAGCCGGGTCCTGGGCGGGGGTTGGATCAAAGCAGAAGCCGCCCTTCAGACCGCCGCGGAGTAGGGGTTCCGGCCGGGCGTCAACAAGCGCTGGTTTGTCTTGGTCGTGGATTTCTACCCCCGCATCGCGAAGCGATTGATGGGGGAAGATGCCTTCCGAAGGCGTGTCCTGAGGAAGGCAGATGGGGGCAACCTTGGCTTCTTGACAGCCAAGGGCGGGCCCTCCTACATCCCCCGCCTCGATGGCCCAAGCGGCCTACGGCACCGTAGCTCAGCGGTAGAGCAGGGGAATCATAATCCCTTGGTCGGCGGTTCAAATCCGTCCGGTGCTACCATTTCCCGATCCATTTCCGCGATAGGACCCATGCTCTGGCGCGGGGCCATCGGGTTGCCTAACTTGCGTGGGCAAATCCGGTCTCGACCACATGACGTCTTCCCTTCCCGTGACCCTCGCCGATGTCCGCGCCGCAGCAAAGGCGATCGAGGGGCAGGTGCTGCGCACCCCCATCCGTCATTCACGCACCTTGTCCCAGATCGCGGGTTGCGAGATCTACCTGAAGTTCGAGAATTTGCAGTTCACCGCCTCGTTCAAGGAACGCGGCGCGCTCAACCGCCTGCTCGCCCTCAGTCCGGAAGAAAAGAAGAAGGGCGTGGTGGCGATGAGCGCAGGCAATCATGCGCAGGGGGTCGCCTATCACGCCGGCCGCCTGGGCATTCCCGCCACCATCGTGATGCCGGTGAGCGCGCCCTTCGTGAAGGTCAAGCACACACGCGATTTCGGCGCCCGCGTGATCCAGGACGGACAGGATCTGCGCGAAGCCAATGACGCCGCCCGTGTGATCGCCGAGGCGCATGGCCTCACCTTCATCCATCCCTATGACGAT
>DATKPL010000157.1:0-6505 GCA_035524155.1 Rhizomicrobium sp. | reverse complement strand
TCGAATAGTTGGTCGAGCCGCCGGAGCAGGTTGTGTTCGTCTTGCTGGTCGCGGTGGCGATGTAAGGCGGCAGGTTGGAGTTCGCATAGAAGAGGCAATTGGGCGCGACATAGTTCGATATCTGGCTGTTCGGGCCGAATTGGATGTTGTTCAAGCCCGTGTAAGATGTCCCGGCGTTGGTGGTAGCGCCGCTGATATAGCCGCCCGGCGGGCTGCTGCTGCCGGCATTGTTGATATGTATGAGTTTCGGCACCCCGGTGTTGGTCGAACTGTAAGCGGGGTTGGCGACCAGGGCTTGGTTGTTGAACCATTTCAACTGATCCATGTAGACCGTGTTCGGCGAGTCCGAATAGGTTCCCGCCATTTCAATGTGGCCTTTGCCGCCGTCGAAGTCGAAGCCGTTCGCGATGGTGAAGCCATATTGGCGGCGCGTGTCGTCGCCCGTGTCCATCAGGTCCACCGAGCCCTTGAGGCCGGTGAACTCCTTGTCGATGACCAGATTGACGACGCCTGCGACCGCGTCCGAACCCCAGGCAGCGGACGCGCCGCCGGTCACCACATCCACGCGCTTGATCATGACGCTGGGGATGGTGTTGAGGTCCACGCCATATTGCACGCCAGCCCAGACTTCGCGGTCGCCATCGACCAGGACCAGGGTACGGGTGACGCCCAGATTGCGCAGATTGATGCTCGAGATGCCCACCGCGCCCGAGTTGCCGGCGTTGCCCTGGGTGGCGGCGACAGGGCTTTGGGCGGTGCCCATCATGGGGAGCTGGCGCAGCGTCTCGCCGATATCGCTATTGGCGGCTTGCTCAAGTTGTCCGGAATCGACCACCGACACCGGCGTGGGCGCCGTGTAACCGGCAATCGAAATGCGCGAAGCCGATACCACCACGGTTTCCGCGGCGTTTGCCTGCTGATCGGGAGTGTTCTGCGCCACCACGGTTTGCGGCGTGGCGGGAGGCGAAGCTTGTTGCGCCAACGCCGTCCCTGCGGTCAAGGCAAGCACGCCAACGCTGGTTACAAGACGAGTGCGAATCTTTCCTGCATCTAGGCTACGCATTTTTCTCTCCCCTGGATCGGCAGCCTATTATTTGGCCACCTCGTTTTGATAATTTTGAAGGTTCTTTATTTCACTTTCTTGGGCTGCTCCGAACGAATCACTTCACTGCGTAATTCACGGGAAAGAGCGCCCACGCTCTCCCAGATCGCGTTCACGGCATCGAATGCAACGGCGTTGCCGGGATCGGCATCCAGCCACGCCCTGAAAGCGGCTTCGTCCGCAGGCGAGCGATCATCCGCCCGCAGCCGCGCCAGCCATTCTGCGGCTTCGCTGGCGGCAATGGAGGAGGCGAGGCGGCGCCGCATTTCACCAGCCCTCTGTCCACTGCGCGAGGAAAAGCAGCGCCTTGGCCATGTGTTTCTCGACCGCACTCGCGCTTATGCCGATCCGGCTCGCGATTTCGTTGTATTTCAGCCCGTCCAGCTTGTGCATCAGAACGATCTCGCGGGTCCGCGCGGGCAGCCTGTCCAAGCCTGCCTTCGTTCTGCCCAGACGGATTCGCGCGCCGACAACCTCATCTTGAAGCGGAGCGGAATCTTCAAGCTGAGGAGTTATGGCCACATTCTTGAGAGCTTTCGTGTGCCGGCAATTGTCGATGTTGGCGTTGATGGCCGTGCGCACCAGAAAGGCGGGGATATTTTCGACCGGCGTTTGGGCTTGATAGCGAACGAGCTTGAGATAAGCCGTGTGCAGCAAATCCTCGGCATCGTCATAGTTGCGCGTGCGCGCGGCGATTTGGCGAACCAAATCGCTCCACAGAGCCCTTCCGACTATCGTATCGGACATGCCCGTTTCCCCCGAAGCAACTGTAACCCCAGGGCGTACCGTTATCAAAAAATAATATTTTGTATCGAGGCTGAGGCTTGGGACGACTTGAAACGTCCAACACCCAATCATGCCGCTGCGTAAACATCGTGATGGGGAAGGTGCACAAAAAAGCGCCAGATAATTGATGGCCGGGGGGCTCTCCATTGCCAGTATTTGGGGGCTATGAAAAGCTCACATGAAATACCGGAGGGGGCGAGGGGCGCGTTCCGGTTCCTCACCTCTCTCTAATCCAAGAGGGGAAACAAATGTCTCGGAAGAATTCAGCACGGCGCTTGGCGTCGGTGGCGACGATTGCGCTGTTGCCTGCTCTGGCAATGGGTTCGGCCATCGCTCAGACCGCCGGCCACGGCCAGCCATCGACCGCCAAGGGCGATTGGCCGATGTATTTTGCCGATCCTTCGGGGTCGCGTTATTCGCCGCAAGACCAGATCAATGCCTCCAACTTCAACCAGTTGCAGCAGGCCTGGCATTTCAAGACCGACAATCTGGGCGGCCGTCCGGAGTTCAAGCTGGAAGGCACGCCGCTCGAAATCAACGGCACTGTCTATACCACCGGCGGCTCACGCCGCGCCGTGATCGCGCTGAACGCCAAGACCGGCGAACTGAAGTGGGTCTACAGCCTGGACGAAGGCGCGCGCGCCGCGTTTGCGCCCCGCCAGCTCTCGGGCCGCGGCGTCTCTTATTGGACCGACGGCAATGGCGATGAGCGCATTCTTTATGTGACCACTGGCTATCGCCTGATTGAACTTGATGCCCATACCGGCCGCCCCATCGAATCCTTCGGCGATCACGGCATGGTCGATCTCAAGATCGGCGCCTATACCGGCGTACAAGGCCATCCCGGTGAATACAAACAGATCGATCTTGCCAGTGGCGAGATCGGCCTGCACACCACGCCCACGGTCGTGAACAATGTCGTGATCGTGGGATCGTCCTTCAAGGAAGGCTTTCAGCCGCTGGAAGTGAACAACACCAAAGGCCTGACGCGTGCTTTCGATGTGAAGACCGGCAAACTGCTCTGGACTTTCCACAACATCCCGCAGAAAGGCGAGTTCGGCTACGACAGCTGGAAGAACAATTCCGCCGACTATAACGGCAATACCGGGACCTGGACGGGCATTACCGTCGATCCCGCGCTCAACAGCGTCTATCTCCCGATCGAAGACCCCACCAACGACCTTTATGGCGGTGCGCGCCCGGGCGATGATCTGTTCGGCGACAGCCTGGTGTGCGTCGATCTCCAGACAGGAAAGATGAAATGGTACTACCAGATCGTCCATCACCCGATCTGGGATTATGACCTGTCCTCGCCGCCGCTGCTGGTGGACATCACCCAGAACGGCAAGACCATCAAGGCGGTCGCCCTCCCAAGCAAGGAAGCCAACCTCTATGTCTTCGACCGGGTGACAGGCAAGCCGATCTGGCCGATCAACGAGAAGCCGGTGCCACAAAGCACCGTGCCGGGCGAGCAGACTTCCAAGACCCAGCCTTTTCCGACAAAGCCGGCGCCTTACGGTCGTCAGGCCGTGACGGAGAATGATCTGATCGACTTCACGCCGGAGCTGCGTGCCAAGGCGGTCGCCATCATCAAAAAGTACTACAAGATGGGTCCGATGTTCTCGCCCGCTTTGGTCAGCAAAGTGGGCGGACCCTATGGCGTGCTGGATATCGGCAACGCCGCGGGCGGCACCAACTGGCCCGGTGCCGGATTCAATCCGGAAACCCATGTCGTGTTCGCGCCTTCCGCCAACGCGATGGTCGGCCCCCTGGGACTGGTCGAACCTCCTCCGGGCCTGACGGACAACCGCTATGAGGCGGGCACGGCCGGCCAGCCATTCTCGATCGCCGGCGGCCCGGGCTTCGGTTCGGCCACCGATGCGCCCAAGGTCAGCGCCGACCAGGCCAAGCTGAATTCCATCATGGCGGCGCATCCCCAAACGGCGACGGAGCCGCGCCCACCTTTCAATGTGGATGGCCTGCCGTTCGTCAAGCCGCCCTATGGCCTGCTCACTGCGATCAATCTTGATACGGGTGACACACTCTGGCAGGTGCCGCATGGCGATACGCCGGACGAGGTCAAGCTCAATCCGGAGCTCAAGGGGATCAACATCCCCAAGACCGGCCAGAACGGAAATGTGGGCGAAGTGATCACCAAGAATCTGGTGGTGATGGGCGACCCGCAAATTACGACCCAGCCGGGCCATCCCCGGGGTGCTTATCTGCGCGCTTATGATCAGAAGACCGGCCAACAGGTGGGCGAAGTGTGGATGCCGGCACCGCAGTCCGGCTCGCCCATGACCTACAGCGTGGACGGCAAGCAATACATCATCGTCGCGGTGAGTGGCGGCAATTATTCGGGCGATTACATCGCCTACAGCCTGCCGTCATCGCAGTAAAACCGGCACGGCGGGCCGTCGCAAGACGACCCGCCGCTTTCGGGCATGGAATGAAGGGCGTGGCCCATATAATCTCACGCGAACCGTGAAGACGATTTTGCCGGCCCTTTGCAGATCTCCCGGAAAGCGGGCGACCCAGTGATGCAATATGCATCGCCGGCTGTGCGCAGCATTTTTGCCCAGGGAATTTCGTATCACCAGGCTGGACGCCTTGACGAGGCGATCGCCTGTTACCGCCAGGCGCTTGTCCTGCAGCCGGATCTCGCGTCCGCATACAACAACCTCGCCAATGCCCTTTGCGAGCAGGGAAAGCTCGAAGAAGGTGAAGCCGGCTATCGCCAGGCGCTGGCGCTCCAGCCTCGCCAGGCCGAGTTGCACAACAATCTCGGCACCGTGCTGTTCGAGCAGGAAAAACTCGATGACGCCGTGAATTGCTATCGCAGCGCGCTTGCGCTGGTGCCGGGCTATGCCGAGGCGCTCAACAATCTGGGCGCCGCGTTGCACCGCCAGGGGAAGCTGGAAGAAGCGGAAACGAGCATCCGGCATGCGCTGACCTTGAGGCCGGACTTCGCAGAAGCCCATGACAATCTTGGCATGGTGCTCTGGCAACGTGGCAAGCCGGAAGACGCTTTGGCCAGCACACGTTGTGCGCTTGCCCTGGCGCCGGACTTCACGCGGGCGCTCTTCAATCTCGGCACTATGTTGACGGAGCAAGGCCAGCTGGATGAGGCCATTGCCGCCTACCGTCAATTGCTGCAGCTCGATCCCCGCAGCAGCGGCGCGCTGAGCGGTTTGGCGGAAGCGTTAGCGGCCCGCGGCGATACCGGGCCGGCGCTGGAAACCATTTGCCGCTCCATCGAGACCGGAGAAACGGCGCGGGCGAAGAAGATTTTCAGCGGTATCGTCGCTCCGCTCCGCTGGACCGGTGGCAGCGACCAGGTCCGAAGACTAATGGTGCGCGCTTTGCTGGAGCCTTGGGCGCGGCCGGCTGAACTTGCCCGCAGCTGCGCCAGCCTTATCAAGCAGAGAGCGAAAATCGGCGAATGCATCGAAAAGGCCGCAGAGGCTTGGCCGCGATTTTTGCCGGCACCGGAATTGATGGGGCAGGACATATCGGCGTTGGCGGACGATGAGTTGCTTCTAGCCCGTCTGGTCTCGGCGCAGAACACGGATGTCGAGCTTGAGCGTTTCCTCACCATGGCGCGCCGGCTTCTGCTTGAAGCGGCCATGGGCGAGGGGCGAGATGAATCGGGCCTTGAATTCCATGCCGCACTGGCACGCCAATGTTTCATCAACGAATATGTTCTTTTCCACGATGACGATGAGATCAAGCGCGCAGGCGGGTTGCGCGATGCGCTGACCGCGGCGCTTGCGAGCCAGGCGCCTATCCCATGCCGCCAGTTGCTGGCGGTGGCGGCTTATTTTCCGCTTCACGCTGTCGCCGGCGCGCGGGATCTCCTGGGCCGTACTTGGCCGGAGCCGGTCACAGCCCTTTTGGTCCAGCAGTTGCAAGAGCCCGGCGAAGAAGCCCGGCTGCGCGCCACGATTCTCAGGTTGACCTCTATTGAGAACACCGTTTCGCGCCTGGTTCGGGATCATTACGAAGAAAATCCTTATCCGCGCTGGGTCCGGATACCGAAGCGCGAGAAGCCGATCACTGCCACGGAATATGTGCGCCACAAATTTCCATTCGCTTCCGTTGGTCCAGGCAGCGGCTCCGGAGTGGCCGAGATTCTCAGTGCCGGCTGCGGCACGGGTCAGCTTGCTCTCGAATTCGCGCAAGGTGTCGTCTCATGCGTGCTGGCTGTCGATCTCAGCCTCAAGAGCCTTGGCTACGCCCGGCGCAAGGCGATGGAATTGAATCTGAAAAATATCGAATTCGCCCAGGCGGATTTGCTGGAGTTGAGCGCCATCGGTCGCACCTTCGATGTGGTGGAAAGCAGCGGTGTTCTGCACCACATGGCCGACCCCCTGGCCGGATGGCGGGCGCTTTTGCCGTTGCTGCGGCCCGGCGGATTCATGGTGCTGGGTCTTTACAGCAAGGCGGCGCGGCGAGGCATTGTCGAAGCGCGGCGCCGTATCGCGCAATGGGGTTACGGCACCTCCGTGGAAGATATCCGCCGCTGCCGCCAGGATTTATTGTCGGATCGAAACTCAGACCTCGGTATCGCGGACTCGGATGATTTTTTTGGCATCAGCAGCTGCCGCGACCTCTTGT
>DATKPL010000156.1:0-2531 GCA_035524155.1 Rhizomicrobium sp. | reverse complement strand
ATGCTCGCCATCCAGGAACAGCTCGCCCGGGATTTTGCCATTGGCGTCGCGCACCGGCGCATCCATGTCGAAATATTTGAAGCCGGGATCCTTTTTCGCCTGCGCCCTGGCCAGTTCGTTGAACCGGTCGATCTGGGCCGCTTCGCCCAGATTCGCGAACGCCGAATTGGGCGCATGTTTCATGCTGAGGAAGACGAACGGCACCTTGGGGAAATCCGCGCGCACCTTGCGATAGACCTGCATGGTCAGGTCGAAGGCGTGGTCGCCGCTGTCGCCGCCGGTGACGTCATTGTCGCAATAGAACAGGATGGCCGAGGGATGATATTTCCCGATCACGTCCTGGTAGTAATGCAGCACATCCTCGATGACATTGCCGCCGAAGCCCCGGTTGATCACGCTGAAACCGGGAAAGGCGTCCGCCGTCTTCCATTTCACGATGGTGGAGCTGCCGACAAACAGGGCAGGGTTTTTCGGAAGTGCATTCCTGGCGTCGAAATTGCGGAACGCCTCGATGTCCTTCTCATAGCGCTCCGGGTCCGGCACCACGAAAGGATGCGGATAAAGCGCCTGGTCCTCGTGATACAGCGCCATCACATCGGCGTAGTTTTCGGGATGATGTGAATAATCCAGCCAGTGCGCGCGCCAATAGGCGCCGGTGGTCTTGTAGAAGGCCGCGACCTTGTCCTTGTCGGCGCTGGCGCCCGCTTTCGCCTGCACCAGAAAATCGTGGAAGGCCTGCTTGTCGCTGGCGTCATCTGCCTTGCCGGCGCTGACGCTCGCGAACGCCAGGAGAGGCGCCAGAGCCAAGCCTGCCAGAAAGCGCTTGGCCGGAAAATGCCGCTTCATCGTTCCCCCGTTCCAAAGGGGATCTCATGTCCCCAAGGCGCCTCACTATAAAGGGATGGCGGCCGGAATCCATGCCGCGATCTCCCCCAAAACCGGCGTCTATGCCATAAAGGCAAAAGGGGCATCGGCGCATGTGGGACATCGTCACGCGGTGGAAGAGGACGCTGATCGCGCTGGCGCTGTCGCTGCCTGCATGTTTGCCGCTCCAGGCCCATGCGGCCGGCGACCTGCACGACCTCTATAACGCCCTGCAGACCCGGGCGCGGAATGTGACGATCCCCGCCAATGTGATGGCGCGGCTGGGATTGCCGTCCGCCGATGTCGCGGGAAAGGAAATCGTCGTCACGGAAGCCGACCAGGACCAGCGAGGGCTTTCGTCGTTCGAGGTCGCGGGCGTCCCCTACATCACGATGTTTCATATCGAGAAATATCGGCTGGATGCCTGGTGGCTGCGGTTCGGCCTGGATGGCCGCATCCTCAACCAGAAATGGGGCCAGCAGGGTTATGGGACCTTCGACATCGCCTCGCCGCCGGTGGCCGAGCGGGAAATCGCATTCTGGCGGCAATGGATGACGGGCGGCGCCAAAGCGCCGGCCCAGGGATCGGCCGGCCATTGACCGTTACCGTCCACGCATGGAAACTGCCGGAAAATGGCGGTTAAACCGCGGGGGCGGGAACAGTCGATGCACGAGAAGCGCATCATCATGGGCATGCCGATCGGCCTGACCGTGCTGGACGAGTCCGTCCGCCGGCCGGACCTGGACGCGGTGTTCGCCGACTTCACCGCTGCCGATGCCCGGTTCAGCCCGTTCAAGGATGACAGCGAAATCTCCCGCTTCAATCGCAGCGAGATCGGCGAAGACGATCTGACCCCGGCGACGCGCGAGATTTTCGCTTTGTGCGAAAAGACCAGGCAGGAAACCCAAGGCTATTTCGATATCCGCCGCCCGGACGGGACCATCGATCCCTGCGGCATGGTCAAGGGTTGGGCGATCCGCAATGCCGCCCATAAGCTTGCCGATATGGGGTTCATGAATTTCTGCGTCGAGGCCGGCGGCGATATCCAGTGCAGCGGCGTGGGCGAGGGCGGGGCGGAATGGACGGTGGGCATCCGCAATCCCTTCAACACCCACGAGATCGTCAAGGTGCTGACGCCCAGGGGCTTTGGCGTGGCCACGTCTGGCAATTATGTGCGCGGCGATCATATCTATAACCCGCACACCGGCCGCTATGGTTCGGACGATGTCGTGAGCCTGACTGTCATCGGTCCCGACGTGCTGGAGGCCGATCGTTATGCCACCGCCGCCTTCGCCATGGGGCGCGAAGGCATTTACTTCATCGAGCGCACGCCGAATCTGGAAGCCTATGAGATCGATGCGCAGGGCATGGCGCGCATGACCGGCGGATTGAAGAAATACCTGCCATGCTGACTCCTTCGCGGAATAACGAGAGCCTGGCCGGCAAGCTGCTTTTATCCTCGGCCCTGGTCGCGGTGTCGCTGGCTTATGGCTGGTGGCAGCGCGACGTTCCTCCGGCTCCGGTGGTTGCGGTGGCGCCGATGCCTGTGCCGCCCGCGCCGAAGGTATCGACAGCCACGCCCGATGTTCCGGTTTCCTCACCACCGGCATCCGTGCCAGCGGCAGCACCCGCGATGCCCACCGTCGATGCCGGCAGCGAAGCCAAAC
>DATKPL010000155.1:0-5071 GCA_035524155.1 Rhizomicrobium sp. | reverse complement strand
GCCGTGCCCATGCCGCCGGAGGAAACTGTCAAACGCCTGGAAAAAGCGGAAATCAAATTCGTCCCCACCGGGTGGGAGCATGGCACCGTCACCGCGATCCTGGGCGGCCAGCCATTTGAAGTCACCAGCCTGCGGCGTGACATCGAAACCGATGGCCGCCATGCCATCGTCGCCTTCACGGATGATTGGGAAGAGGATTCCGCGCGCCGCGACTTCACCATGAACGCACTTTATGCCGCGCCGGACGGCGAGATTTTCGATTATCATGACGGGGTCCAGGACCTGATCGCGGGCCGGGTCCGCTTTGTGGGCGATCCCGCAACCCGCATCCGCGAGGATTACCTGCGCGTCCTCAGGCTGTTCCGCTTTCACGCCTGCTACGGCAAGGGCGAGATGGACGCAGATGCCTTGCGCGCCGCGGCGGCGGCCAAGCAAGGGCTCGCCCAATTGTCGGGCGAGCGCATCGCCAAGGAGATGCTGCGCATGCTGGAATGCCCCGGCCCCGTGCCGGCGCTGCGCATGATGGCGGCGTCGGGAATACTTTCCGAGATCCTGCCTTATGCACTGCGCTTGCCGCGCCTGGAGCATCTGGTGGCGATCGACGCGGAAAACCAGTTCCGTCCGGATGCGTTGCTGCGCCTGTCCGCGCTTCTGCCCGACGATGCCGATGCCGCACACAAGGTTGCGGAGCGGCTGAAACTCTCCAATGCCGAACGCGCCCGGCTGGAAGCGCTGGCCGCACCCGGCGACAAGATCCCGTCGCAGCTCTCCGCTGCCGAAGTGCGCCGCCTGCTCTACCGCATCGGCGTGCCCCGCTTCCGCGATCTGGTGCTGTTGAATTGGGCGGCAAACCCGCGCGGCGGCTCGGCGATGCATTGGCGCATGCTGCTCTCCATCGCGGATGGCTGGGAACGGCCGCGTTTTCCGCTCACCGGCCACGAGGCGATGGCTGCGGGCGTGGCGGAAGGCCCTGACGTCGGGCGGTTGCTGGGCCAGGTAGAGGCGTGGTGGCTGGAACAGGATTTCGCGCCCGATCACGCCCAACTGATGGACAAACTGAAAAGCCTGATCGGTACGACATTTTGAATGTCCTATCGCTTCGCTATTTGAGGACCGATCGTGACCTTCAAACTGCTGGAGCAATTGTCACTGCCGGGCGATCCCGCCAAGCCCAATGAAGACAGTTTCGCCACGCTTGATCGTGCCGCGCTGGTGCTGGATGGCGCGACGCCTTTAGGGCCATCCCTGTTGCCGGGGCCCAGCGATGCCGCCTGGATCGCGCAATTTGGCGCGCGGCGCCTGTCCGCGCATCTCAAGGATGGCGATGCGCCACAGGATGCTTTGAAGCATGCCTTGCAGGATGCCGAGAAAAGCTTCGCCGGACTGCAACGCGCGCCCGTGCAGGAGAAATGGCAAACGCCATGTGCCTCGCTCATGATGATGGTGGATCTTGGTCAGGACCTCCCGCCCCCTCGCGCGCGAAGCGCGCTGGAGGGGGAGGTGGCCGTAGCGCCGATCAGGTGCGAAGGCCGGAGGGGGTCAAAAATAGAGTTTTTTTGGTTTGGCGATTGCACGGCGTTGATCGAGCAAGACGGGAAAGTCGAAATCGTGGGCGAGGCGATCGCCAAGCGCAAAGCCGAAGCCGAGCGGGCAAGACGCGCGGCCAAGGACAAGAATCTGCCGTCCGCGCTCGGCGTCAATCGCCCGGAGATCGAGCCGTTGCTCCGCGCGGGCCGCAACCGCATCAACAGCGGCAAGAACTGGCTGTTCTCGCCGGATGCGCGCGCCGCCAAACATGTCGCGCGCCATGCCATGACCGTGCGCGAGGGTGCGCGCCTGCTTCTCGCCAGTGACGGCTTTCTGGCATTGGCGAGCGATTACGACGCCTATGACATGCCGGGCCTGATGCACGCGGCTTCGGACAAGGGCCTGGCGGCGCTGGGCGAGGAACTGCGCGCCATCGAAAAAAGCGACGCCGCGGGCGAGCGGTTCTTCCGCTTCAAATCCAGCGACGACGCTACTGCCTTGTTGCTGCAATTGATTTGATCTCACACGCGCGGCTTTTATTTAAAAAGCGCAAGGCCGTGGGCGCTTTTCGTTAGAGTCCGGCTGATAGGTTCCCCGGAGCGTTTCTCAAGCCTTGGGGACAACCATGATTGCTATTTTCAAGAAGTTTATTGCCAATGAAAGCGGCGCCACCGCCATTGAATATGGCCTGATTGCCGCCTTGATCGCCGTCGTCATCATCGGTGCGCTGACCACGGTGGGCACCAACCTCAACACCACCTTCACCTCGGTGGCGAGCTCGCTGCGCTAAGCCGCGCCGCGTTACTTCATCCTTGCCCGATCAGTGCCTGGGTCACGTCATGGCTTCCTGACCAGATCATGGACAGGGCCACATAGACGACGACGGCGAGACCCAGGTAGCTGATCCAGCGGAAGCGCTCGAGCAATCGCGCGATCATTTCTGCCGCCGCACCCATCAGCGCCACCGACAAAAGCAGCCCGATCACCAGCACATCCAGATGGTCGCGCGCTGCGCCCGCGACCCCCAGCACATTGTCCAGCGACATGGAAATGTCGGCCAGCACGATCTGAAAGATCGCCCGGGTAAGCGAGCTTTTGGGATCAAGCTCGGGGCCGCGCGCCTGATGCCGGGTCAGGTCGCGCCAGAAGCGCCAACTCACCCAGAGCAGCAGGATGCCGCCGGCCAGGGTCAGCCCGATAATGCCCAGAAGGCGCACGGCAACCAGAGCCAGACCCAGCCGGAACACGACCGCGGTCGCCAGCCCGGCCAGGATCACCTTGGAGCGGATCGCCGCCGGCACGCGTGCCGCCGCCATGCCGATCACCACGGCATTGTCGCCCGCCAGCACCACGTCGATCATCAAAACCTGGGCCAGCGCCGCCAGCCCGCCCTGGCTGAACAGGGTCAAGTGCCAGCTCATGCGGGAGCCCCGGGAAAGAGGGTGGCCGGAAAAAGGGCTGTCTGGCGCAGCGCCTCGCCCAGGACCATGGCGGCGGCCTGGGCGACATTGATCGAGCGCATGCCCGGGCGCATGGGGATGGCCAGCCGGGCATCGGCGGCTTCGTGCACCTCGTCGGGAACGCCTGCGCTTTCCCGGCCCACCAACAGCGTGTCGGCCGGGGCGAAGGAAAAGCCGAAATAGGGGGTGCTCGCCTTGGTGGTGAGCAGCAGCAGCCGGCCCCCGTGCTGGCCCGGACGCCCTCCTTGGAATTCCTCCCAGGAGGCATGCCGGGTCAGGTCCAGCCCGGCCAAGTAATCCATCCCTGCCCGGCGGAAGTTGCGGTCACTCAACAGAAATCCACAGGGCTCGATCACGTCCATCGCCACCCCCAGGCAGGCGCAAAGCCGCATCAGGGACCCCGCATTTTGAGGAATGTCAGGCTGGTAGAGCGCCAGGCGCAATCGATGTTCTCCACTTGGTCCAAGGTACGGGCAGATAAGGCATTTTCTGCGGCATCGTGCCGCAAGACCCTCGAAATTCGACTCTCTATTTTACCGCGCGCACGGGCAATTTTCGGGCTATTCCGCATGGCCAGAGATTCCCGTTATGGCTATTTCTTACCCCAGTTCCGGTCTCAGGCCGTTTCAAAGCCGGTCTTGGTCCAATCAAAGAAGGTGATCCCGGTGACAGCAGCGACAGTGGATGTAACACGCCGCGATTTTCTCTACGTGGCGACGGGAGCGATGGGAGCGGTGGGCGTCGCCGCCGTGGCATGGCCCTTCATCGATCAGATGAATCCGTCGGCCGCCGTCTTGGCCTTGTCCTCGACCGAAGTTGATCTCGCGCCCGTCGCGGTGGGCCAGCAAGTGGTGGTGAAGTGGCGCGGCCATCCCTTGTTCGTGCGCCATCGCACGCCCAAGGAAATCGCCGAAGCCAAGGCGGTGGTGGTGAGCGATCTGCCCGATCCCATCGCGCGCAACCAGAATCTGCCGGACGGCGCGCCGGCCACCGACGCCAATCGCGAAATCAAGCCGGAATACCTGATCCTCGTCGGCGTCTGCACTCACCTGGGTTGCACACCCACCGCGTTCGAAGGCGATTATGGCGGCTGGCTCTGCCACTGCCATGGTTCGCAATACGACACCGCCGGCCGCATCCGCAAAGGGCCCGCGCCGCAGAATCTGCTGGTGCCGCCCTATTCGTTTTTGTCTGACACCCGCATCAAGGTCGGTTGAGGAGAATAAGAATGTCCGGTCCATCGACCTATACGCCCAAGAGCGGTTTCGAGAAGTGGCTCGATCAGCGTCTGCCGCTGCCCCGGCTGATGCACGACACCATGACCACCTTCCCGACGCCCCGGAATTTGAACATCTGGTACACCTTCGGCGGCATCCTCACTTTCTGCCTGGGCGTGCAGATCCTCACCGGCATCGTGCTGGCCATGCATTATGTGCCGAATGCCGGGCTGGCGTTCGATTCCGTCGAAAGCATCATGCGCGACGTGAATTACGGCTGGCTGGTCCGCTATATCCACTCCAACGGCGCCTCGATGTTCTTCCTCGCCGTTTATATCCATATGTTCCGCGGCCTTTATTACGGCTCCTACAAGGCGCCGCGCGAACTGATCTGGATCATCGGTGTCCTGATCTATGTGCTGATGATGGCAACCGCCTTCTTCGGCTATGTGCTGCCCTGGGGCCAGATGTCCTTCTGGGGCGCCACCGTCATCACCAATCTGTTTTCGTCCATCGACCAGATCGTTCCGCATCTGGGCACCGCCGTCACCACCTGGCTGTGGGGCGATTTCGCGGTGGGCGACGCGACCCTCAACCGCTTCTTCTCGCTGCACTACCTCTTCCCCTTCATTATCGCGGGCGTGGTCGGGCTGCACATCTGGGCGCTGCATGTTCCCGGCAACAACAATCCCCTGGGTATCGACGTGAAGAGCCCGCAGGACACGGTGCCGTTCCATCCCTATTACACGGTGAAGGACGCCTTCTATCTCTGCTGCTTCGTGATTGTCTTCGCCCTGTTCGTGTTCTATGCGCCCAATTTCTTCGGCAATCCCGACAATTACCAGAAGGCCAATCCGCTGGTGACGC
>DATKPL010000154.1:0-2769 GCA_035524155.1 Rhizomicrobium sp. | reverse complement strand
CGCGAATTACCGGCTGGGCATGTTCGGCTTCCTGGCGCATCCCGAATTGAGCGCGGAATCGGCGCATCACGTTTCGGGCAATTATGCGCTGGAGGATAACCTCGCGGCGCTGAACTGGGTGAAGGCAAATGTCGCGAAATTCGGCGGCGATCCCGGCCAGGTGACGATCTTCGGCCAATCCGCGGGCGGCTTCAGCGTGGGCTTCCTGATGACGTCGCCCTTGGCCAAGGGCCTGTTCAACAGGGTGATCGCGCACAGCGGCACGGTGCTGAGCCGGTTGATCGAGCCCGACATGAAGACTGCGGAGGCGTCGGGCGCGGCCTTCGTGAAACAGTTCGGCATGGGCGATATCGCCGCGTTGCGCCGCGTGCCGGCCCAGCAACTGATCAAGGCGATGATGGCCAATGCTGAATTCCATGCCGGCGAGCCGCGTGGAGCGGTGGTGGATGGCTATGTCATTCCCGAGCAGCCATCGCTGGTGTTCCAGGCCGGCCGCGAAGCCAAGGTGCCGCTGATCGTGGGCAACACCGCGCGCGACGGCGACGAGGACAGCATGGGCGTCTCCGGCACGCCCAAGGCGGACAAGACCCTGGCTGACAAAACGCGGCCGCTTTCCTCCACACATAAAGTGGCGCCGCTGGACGCAGCGGGCATGAAACAGGTGGCGGCCTATTATCGCGGATATGGCAATCTTGGCGCGGAGGCCGCCAGATTGTATGGCGACGTCCACACCACGGACCCCGTCGACGGCGATGCGATCCATGCCTTTGCCACCGACACGGATTTCCGTTGTGGCGCCGAACTGATCGCGCAGTGGCATTCCCGTGTCGCGCCCACTTGGCAATATCAGTTCAGCCATGGCTATGAGCCCCTGGGCGCGGTGCATCTGTGGGACATGTTCTACGTGTTCGGCTGGCTGAAAGCGCCGGCCGACCAGCCGCGCGACCGCATGCTGGTCGATCAGGAACAGCGTTACTGGTCGTCCTTTGCGAAAACCGGTGATCCCAACACCAAGGGTCTTCCGGCATGGCCCAAAAGCGGGATGGGCAATGCCTATCTGGATTTCACCTCCAAGGGGGCGGTGGCCAAGACCGGCCTGAGAACTGCGGCCTGCAGTCTTTATAATCGCAAGGTCGAACAGCAATTGGCGGCGCTGGCGCATTAGGGGGATGAAGATGAGAAGATTTCTGTTGCCGGTGGTCGGCGCGCTTGGCGGCGCGATACTGCTGGCAGGCGTGAGTTTTGCCGCCAATTCTTCGCCGGACACCAGCTATCTCCATTGGCCCGCGCCTGGCGGCAAATACGCGTCGATTGATGGCCACCAACTCTGGCAATTGGTGGCCGAACAGGCCCGGATCGCCGAGCGTTATCGCGACAGCGGCCATCCGCAATTCTGGGGCCGGCTGGCGGGCACCTCCAGCGATGTCGAAGACGCACAGTGGCTGATGGCCAAATACAAGCAGATCGGGCTGGAGACGCGGCTGCAGACGGTCAATCTTTTCAATCCGCAATGGTCGCCGCAATCCTGGAGCGTCATGGGCCCGGCGGGAGACCGAACACAGGTGAATCTCACCTCGGCAGAGCCCGCTTATGGCAGCCCCGATACCGGCGGCAAAGAACTCGATCTGGAACTCGTCTATGTCGGCCTTGGCAGTGAAGCCGATTTCGCCAACCGCGATGTGCGTGGCAAGGCCGTTCTCTTCGTCAAGGGTCAGCCCAGCTATCAGGCCGGTCCGGCCGACATCCTGAAGCGCGCCGAGGATCACGGCGCGGCGGCGCTGCTTTCCACCGACCTGCGCGGCGGGAATTTCAATGCGCAATCCTATCGCGCCTATACCCATGTCCCGACTTTCAATATCGGCACCAAGGACAGCGAGATGCTCCGCGCCGCGATTGCGCATCCACCACTGGGCCAGCCGCCGCATGTCCAGATTCGCCTGGATGCAAATTGGCTGGACAACCAGAAATCCTATCTGGTGTGGGGCACGTTGCCGGGCACGACCGATGAGACGATCTATGTGATCGCCCATCGTGACGGCTTCTTCGATGCCGCCGGCGACAACGCCACCGGCGTCGCCACCATGCTGGGCCTGGCGGAATATTTCGCCAAAATCCCCCAGGCCCAGCGCCGCCGCACCATCGTCTTCCTTGGCATGGACGGCCACCACAACATCAAGCCGGGCGGCTTTGGCCGCGAATGGCTGGTCGCCAATCGCGACAAGTACTTCGCCAAGACCGCGCTGATGATCAATGCCGAGCATCCGGCGGAAGTGTTGAGCCACGGGGGCACCACCGGCATGACGACGGCGGCGATTCCGCTGGAATGGTATGCGGGCGGCGCGTCGCGGCCGGCGCTGGAAAAGATCACCGCCGACGCCTTCCATCAGTTCGGCGTGCCGGTCTGGGAGCATCCCAGCGAGCGGCCGCCGGGCGGCGATCTGGGGCGCTTCTACTGGTTCGTGCCGGGCGTGGTGGCCCAGTCCAACGATTTCGTGAACATGCACACCGCCGCCGACACGCCCGGCAATGTGCCATGGACGGGGTTGGAAGCCATCACGCGCGCCTATGCGAAGATCATCGACGAGGTGAACACGATCCCCCTCGCCGATCTGCAGCGGCCGGCGCCGTCCGATCCCAATGCGCCGGGAACCGAGGCGGGTTATCTCAGCTTCGCCCATTGCGAGGCGTGGGAGAAGGATTCAACGGCCAGCTGCACGCAGTAAAAGATGGAGGACGTCATGCGGGCAAATTGGGTTTTTCCTGTCGCCA
>DATKPL010000153.1:0-3478 GCA_035524155.1 Rhizomicrobium sp. | reverse complement strand
CCTCGTTCACGAATCCGCCCGTTGGTACCTGGCGGCGATCAATCTCTATACCTTCCAGGGCGCCAGCGGCACCGCCGACCTGGCCAAGGGGGCGGCTACGGAACTGTATCTAAACGGCCGCGCTGCCGACGCCGCTAACGTGCTTGATTCCTACCTCACGAGCGTTCCCACCGACATCGACGCCTGGGAAATTCGCCTGGCTATCTCCAAGGATCTGCCCAAGGAGGCCGCCAAATTTAACGACCTTACCCAGTCCGTCGTCAGCAACGCCGTCGCGCGGCTTCAATCGATTCGCGCCAACGCCGGCGCCACCACTCAACCAACCGGCAACGATCTGGGCGATATCGCCGGCGACCGCGCTCTGCTCGTCAAAGCCAACCAATCTCAGTTGACTGACGCCTACATCGCCGCCGCCGGCGATCTTGCCTGGGTCAGGCTCTATTTCCTTCGCGATGCCGGTCCCCAGACTCAAGCCGTCCTCGATGCGCTGGCCAAGTTGTTGCCCGATGACGATGTGCTTCTATGCCGACTCGAGGGATGGAAATACCTCGTACAGGGGCAATGGGCGCAAGCGCGGGAGAAGCTCTCGGCCGTTGCTGATCGCGACCCTTATGCTGCCTTGGGCATGGTTCTCGTTTACGATCAAGCCGGCGAAAAACCCGACGCCAACGCACTGGCTAAGAAAACCATGGCCGCCCACCCTGCCGAGCCCGAGGCCGCCGTTTTGTATAGCGCCTTACGCTCCCACGACGCGAATGTCATCCCCATCGGACAGTTCGAGGGCATCACCACCGTCGTGACGACTCTCTCGACCGACTGGTTCAACATCGTCACCCGCCCGGCTGATTTTTATACGGTCAATGCCGCGCCTTTGAATCCCGAGGTCGGGTTCAACCAGCCGATGCTCGCGCGCGTCACAATTCAGAACACCGGCAACTACGACATTGCCCTCGGCGAAGACGCCGTGCTCCATCCGGATTTTTCCTTCGACGCCAGCATCCGCGGCCTGCTGGAGGATGATGAACCCAACATGGCTGTCGATCGCTTCTGGCAACGCTTGGTCCTGCCCCGCGGGCAATCCGCCAGCCAGGTCGTTCGCCTGGATCGCGGCAGGTTCAAGCGATTCCTGGCCCAGCATTTTGATGTGCCGGTGGATGTACAGTTTGCCGTGACGACCAATCCGATCTTCGTCAACGGCCAGTTTGTCGCCGGACCGGCCGGGCAGCACTCGCAGTTCCTGACCTTGCAGGAGCGCGCCAGCACGCCCGTCGCCAGCGATCAGGATCTGCAAATTCTCTGCGCCCGTCTCGGCAAAGGCTCGCCGTCCGACCGCATGTACGCGGCCGATGCGGTCGCGAATTTCATCGACCAGCTTCTCTCTGGGCAGCCTGATACGCGCAGCAAAAGCATCGCCGCCAGCTTGATGGCGAACCTCCGCCTGGCCTGCAAAGACCCGGACGCGCCGGTGCGCGATTGGGCCACCTATCTCGTAGTCACTCGCAGTTCCCCCGACGACCGGGAGAAATTCGTCCCCACCATGACGGCCAGCGACGATTGGGCGATGCGCTTTCTCGGCCTGATCGCCGCGGAAAATCTTTCGGACAAGGGCGCCATCGCCGCGCAAGCTCTTTCCAACGATACCGATCCAGATGTGAAACAATACGCCAACGCCTGGTCCGACCGCCTGGCGTCGATGAACGCGGCGACAACGCAGCCCGCGCAATAGTCGTGCTATAATTCAGTTGATGAAACGCCTGGGCCGATGGCTGGGTTGCGTATCCAATTCGGTCTGCTTGCTGATCTGCATCCTGATGTTCTGTCTATGGATTCGAAGCTTTTGGAAAAGCGATACCGTATTGTTCTCCGGTACGAACTCGATCGTTGGCTTTAGTTCCGACGGCGACGTAGTGCTTGCCTATATTGGCAACCGCTATATGCCAAATCGCGACGGTCTCGGATGGGTCCATTTCAGCGGATATCCTGAAGCGCGGCCCATGGATCGAATGATTTGCGTTGACGATGCGCACCTCGGCGATCTGGATTGGTTTGTGCTGAACGAGCTAGCGTGGGGAACACGATATCAAGGCATCATCCTGTTGAGCTGGAAGGTCTTTGCGATCTTCGCCCTGCTGGCAGCGAAGAAGCCGCTGGGATTAATGGAACTTAAAGTTCGATCGCATTTCCGAACCCAGCCCGTCTCGAAGGGCGCGTAAGCCTGTCCGGTCAATAATCGGATGTACACTATCTAATTGATGCTGGCGACTACGGACATTCAGGACTCCGTTTCCAACGACGATTATTTACTCCGCCGTTATGTGCATGAGGGCGATCGGAAAGCGCTGGCGATTTTGGTCGAGCGATATGCGCCGATGGTCCTGGGGGCGGCCCGCCGACAGGTGAACCATTTCCAGATGGCGGAGGACGTGATGCAAAACGTCTTCGTTACCTTCGCCCGTCGCGCCGCTCAGATCCGATCGGGAGCCGTTCTGGGGGTCTGGCTGCTGCAAACCACGCGCTATACAGCGTTCAACGCCATGAGAACCGAATCACGCAGAAATTATCACGAAGCCGCCGCGGCGCGGCCTGAGTTATCTCCGCAAGCCGGCCCGCTCGACGCCGCCATCGACGCCGAGCATGAGCAAAACATGCGAGCCATCGGCCGCTGGCTGGACGAAGCTATTGCGCGCCTCGCCAGGGCGGATCAGATCGCGATCGTGCTGCGTTTCTTTCGCGGCCAAAGCCTGCGCGATGTTGCCTCGGCTTTGGGAACCACTGAAGAAGCGGCGCGCAAACGCGTAGGCCGGGCCATTGGCCGTCTGCGAAAACGTCTGATCTCCTCCGGCGCGCCGCCCGAGGCGTGCGGCGAAAGTGCCCTGATGGCCTGCCTCAGCGGCCCGGCGCTTGCACAGGTTCCGGCGTCGGTCGTCGCGCACGCGACAGCCGCGGCATCGGCAACCAAAGTTGCGGGCATCTCCATCCTCCACGGAGTTCTCACCATGACAACCACCGCAAAAATCGTGACCGGCGCGGCGATGGCCGCCGTGATCTTTGGCGGCAGCGTCGGGTTGGTTCGCTGGGCGGGGGTCAAATTCACGGATGATTCCGCGACGGTCGCCCTTCATACGGCGTCGGTCCCCGGCATATCCACGCCGCTTCCCACCACGGTCGCGCCGAAGCCGATTGCTGTTCACGCCGATTGGAACGCGCGATTCAATGCCGTCTATGGTCTTGCCCCCGGACAGGTGGTCAAGTTTGTACCCGAACCCTTTATCCCGGAGCGCGAGGAATTCCTCAGACAGGATTCGCGCATTCGCCGGCCGCGCGCGCCTGTAATGGCCGGACGGCTCGGTTTCATGCCGCTGGCCGGCAGGTCGAATTCGATCATGGTACCCGGTGGCATACACGGCATTATAGTGACACAGCCCGGGCCACAATCGCCGGCTGATATCGTTATTGAACAACAGCCCGATGGAAGTCT
>DATKPL010000152.1:0-6027 GCA_035524155.1 Rhizomicrobium sp. | reverse complement strand
TCCTACCTATAACCGGGCGGACGTCGCGTTCGTTCGGGGCGAAGGGTCATACCTTTTCGCCGAGGATGGGCGGCGATATCTGGATTTTGGCGCCGGCATCGCGGTCAACGCCTTTGGCTATGGCAATCCCAAGCTGGTGGCGGCACTGACCGAACAGGCGGGCAAGCTCTGGCACACCTCCAACCTGTTCCGCGTGCCGGGGCAGGAAAGCCTGGCCGCCAAGCTGGTGGCGAACACGTTCGCCGATACCGTGTTCTTCACCAATTCGGGCGCCGAAGCCTGCGAACTCGCCTTCAAGATGGCGCGCCGCTACCACTATGTGAACGGCAATCCCGAACGCTTCCACATCGTGAGCTTCGAAGGCGCCTTCCATGGCCGCACGCTTGCCGGCATCGCCGCGGGCGGGAACGAAAAGTATCTGGAAGGTTTCGGCCCCAAGCTGGCGGGCTTCGACCTGGTGAAAGTCACCCATGATGCGCCGCGCGATCTCGACGCGGCGAAAGCGGCGGTAAGCGAGAAGACCGCGGCGCTGGTGATCGAGCCGATCCAGGGCGAGGGCGGCATCCGTCCTTTCAGCGCGGAATTCCTGCGTGGCTTGCGCAAGCTTTGCGACGACAAGGGCCTGATTCTGATCTTCGACGAGATCCAGACCGGCATGGGCCGCACCGGCAAACTGTTCGCCCATGAATGGGCAGGCGTGGAACCCGATATCATGGCCATAGCCAAAGGCATCGGCGGCGGCTTTCCGCTGGGCGCCTGCCTTGCCACCGCCGAGGCGGCCAAAGGCATGACCGCCGGCACCCATGGCAGCACCTATGGCGGCAATCCGCTGGCCATGGCGGTGGGCAATGCGGCGATCGATCTGGCCACCGCGCCGGGTTTCCTCGATCACGTCAACAAGGTTGCCAATTATCTCACCCAGCAGCTGGGCGCGCTGGTGGCCGAACATCCTGCGATTTTCGAGTCGGTGCGCGGCCAAGGCATGATGATGGGCCTGAAGATGAAAGTGCCCAATGGCGATTTCATCACCGCCGCGCGCGATGCGGGCATTGTGGTGCTTCCGGCGGGCGACAATGTCGTTCGCCTGCTGCCGCCGCTGACACTTTCCGAGGAAGAGGCGCGCGAGGGCGTGGCCCTGATGGGTAAAGCAGCTTCGGCGCTGGAAATGAAAGTGGCGGCGCAGTGAACATCACCATGAAAATTCCGCCCAAACATTTCCTCGACCTTTCCGATCATGACGGCGCGGTCCTGCGCGCCATCATCGCCGATGCCCGCACCCGCAAGGACGCGCGCGCCGGCCTGCCCAAGGGTGTGGCCGATGCCGACAAGCCGCTGGAGGGCCGCGTGCTGGCGATGATCTTCGATCGCCAATCCACCCGCACACGCATCTCCTTCGATGTGGCGATGCGGCAGTTGGGCGGCACCACCTTGCGCCTCACCGGCAATGAGATGCAGCTGGCGCGCGAGGAAACCATCGCCGACACGGCGCGGGTGATCTCGCGCTACGTGGACGCGGTGATGATCCGCCTGCTCGATCACGAAATGGTGGAAGAGTTGGCCGCCAATGCCAGCATCCCCGTGATCAACGGCCTCACCAAATGGTCCCATCCATGCCAGGTGATGGCCGATGTGATGACCTATGAAGAGCATAAGGGCCCGATCAAGGGTGCTACGGTCGCCTGGAGCGGCGACAGCAACAATGTGCTGACGTCATGGATCCATGCAGCCAAGAAATTCGACTTCCATCTGAACATCGCGTCGCCCAAGGAACTGCCCGCGGACGCGGAAATTCGGCAATGGGCGCGAGGCGGCAAGATCGAGTTCGGCCATGATGCGCAAGCCGCGGTGAAAGACGCGGACTGTGTGGTCTCCGACGCCTGGGTTTCGATGGGCGACGACAACGCCACCAAGCGCCACAATCTGCTGAAGCCTTATCAGGTGAATGGCGATCTGATGCGCCTGGCCAAAAAGGACGCCATCTTCATGCACTGCCTGCCCGCCCATCGCGGCGACGAAGTCACCGATGAGGTGATCGACGGGCCGCAATCGGTGGT
The DNA here is from genome assembly GCA_035524155.1 of Rhizomicrobium sp. GTDB lineage: Bacteria > Pseudomonadota > Alphaproteobacteria > Micropepsales > Micropepsaceae > Rhizomicrobium. Next base: position 3,973 of record DATKPL010000152.1, on the reverse strand, counting down.
GTTCGACGAAGCGGAAAACCGCCTGCATGTGCAAAAAGCGATTCTGGCCTGGTCGCTGCGTTAGACGCCGCGCCTTTCGGGTCTTGGGTTCGTCGCACGCGCTCACGTGCCTTCGCACGCGTCCCGCGCGATGCTCCTGCCCAAGCCCCGAAATTCGCGGCGTCATAAGGTTCCGCATCCTCGCTTGAACCGCATGACATTCAGCGCCATATAGGGACGATGTCCGCCACCGCCAAAGATACCGCCTCCGCACCCGCGGGGGATTTCGTGCTGCCGTTCGACATCGCCAAAGCCGGTGTGCGCGGGCGCTTTGTGCGTCTGGACGCAGCCTCTGCCCGGGCGCTGGAAGCGCACAAACTGCCGGAAGCGGCAGCGCGGACAGCGGGCGAAGCTCTGGCGCTGGCGGCGCTTCTGGGTACGGCGCTCAAACTGGACGGGCGCCTCACGGTGCAGACCAAAAGCAGCGGCCCGCTCGATCTCGTCACGGCCGATTATTATGGCGCGGGCGACGACAAGGCCCGTGGCGTGCGCGGCTATGCCAGGCTCGATCTCGAGCGTTTCGCCGCACTCAACGACAATCTCTTCTCCTCGCTTGCAGGTGAGGGTGCGCTGGCTATCACGATCGAGCCCAAGCGCGGCGGCCAGACCTATCAGGGCATCGTTTCGCTTTCGCCCGACGGATTGGCCGCGTCGGCGGAAATCTATTTTGATCAATCCGAGCAGTTGCCCACCGTGATCCGATTGGCCGCCGCGCCGCTTTATGTGGCGGGCGAGAAGGGCCCGCGCTGGCGCGCCGCCGGGCTGATGTTGCAGATGACGCCGGAAGCTTCCAAGGCGCCGGGCCGCAACGAGGACGACTGGGACAGGCTCTCGCTTCTCACCAAGACGGTGGAAGACTTGGAGCTGGTGGATACCGAGCTTGCGCCCGAAACCGTGCTCTGGTGCCTGTTCCACGAGGACGAAGTGCGGGTGCAGCCGGCCGAGCGACTGTCGTTCCGCTGCGATTGCGATGCGGCGCGCATCACCGATGTGCTGAAAAGCTATGCGCCGCAGGAGCGCGAAAATCTGGCCGATCCCGACGGCATCATCCGCGCGCGTTGCGAGTTTTGCGGTATTACGCACGAGATCGCGCCCGAGACTTTGACGTAATCGCGCGTCTTGGTCGCCGTAGCACCGTTCAGGTGCGAAGGCCGGAGGGGGAACTTATTGGCAGGCCTTAGCAATTAGCTTGCGCAGGAATTGCTCGCAGGCATTGTATTCCGAGAGCGCGCAGAATTCGTCCGGCTTGTGCGCCTGGTCGATAGAGCCAGGGCCGCAGATCACCGCCGGAATGCCATAACGCTGGAATTGCCCTGCTTCTGTGCCATAGGCCACGGCTTCGATCCGGTTGGCGCCAGTCAGTTCGCGCGCCAGTGCGATCGCCGGCGATTCCTCATCCATCGCCAGGCCCGGATAGCGCGCCACGAATTCCGTGTCGTAGCCGGCATCGGCGGCGCGATGTCTGTATTTGGGCAGAAGATCGTCGGCCACGCGCCGCGCCACCGTCTCCACAATCCTTTTGGGATCGCGGTCGGGCAGGTTGCGGTATTCCCAGGTGACCAGCGCTTCCCGGGCCAAAATGTTGGTGGCGGTGCCGCCATTGATCATGTTGGCCTGCACGGTGGAATGGGGCGGGTCGAACCGAGGGTCCGCGTCGGCGCGAAGGCCGTTCCAGACATCGTCCAACATGTCCACGAATTCACCCGCCATCATCACGGCGTTGGCGCCTTTTTCCGGTGCGCTGGAATGATGCTCATGGCCCCGGCAGCGGGTGGTGAGGACCGCGCCGCCTTTGTGCGCGCCCACCACTTTCATCAGGCTGGGTTCGCCGATAACCGCGAGCCCCGGTTTGATGCCCGCGTTCTTCAGATCGTCCAGCAAGGTGAGCACGCCGGAGCAGCCGATCTCTTCGTCATAAGAGAGCGCGAAATGGATCGGGCGCTTGAGCTTGGCCTTGGCCATCTCGGGCAGCAGCGCCAGCGCCACGCCGATAAAGCCTTTCATGTCGCAGGCGCCGCGGCCGAACAATTTGCCGTCCCGCACCTCGGCCTTGAACGGGTCGGACGACCAGGCCTGTCCGTCCACCGGCACCACATCGGTATGGCCCGACAGGACATAGCCGCCATCGCCCTCCGGTCCCATTGTGGCGAACAGGTTGGCCTTGGCGCGGCTGTCGTTATAGGCCCGGCGGCAACGCGCGCCATGTGATTCCAGCAATTCCTGCACATCATCGATCAGCGCAAGATTGGACCCGCGGCTGGTGGTGTCGAAGCCGATCAGTCTGGTGATCAGGTCGAGCGAGGAAATCATCAGCCTTCGCGCGAAACCGGGTTGCCGATGATGTTGAGGAATTCGCGCCGCGTGACATCGTTCTCGCGGAAGCCGCCCAGCATGGTGGACGTGACCATGGTGACACCCGCCTTGTGGACGCCGCGCGTGGTCATGCATTGATGCGCCGCCTCGATCACCACCGCCACGCCCTTGGGTTCCAGCACTTTCTGGATGCAGTGGGCGATCTGTGCGTTCATCTTTTCCTGCACCTGCAGGCGACGGGCGAAGGCGTCGACCACGCGAGCCAGCTTGGAAATGCCCACCACCCGGCGCGAGGGCAGGTAGCCCACATGGGCGCGCCCGATGATGGGCGCCAGATGATGCTCGCAATGGGATTCGAAGCGTATGTCTTTCAGGATCACCATGTCGTCATAGCCCGCCACTTCCTCGAAGGTGCGCGCCAGATAGGCTTCCGGGTCCTGATCGTAGCCGGAGAACCAATCCTCATAGGCCTTGGCCACACGGGCCGGCGTATCAGCCAGGCCCTCGCGGCTTGGGTCGTCGCCCGCCCACCGCAGCAGGGTGCGGATGGCCTGTTCGGCCTCTTCCCGGCTGGGACGGTTGGGCGATGGTTTCATGACCGGCGCTGTGAAATCGATCTTGGCCATTTGCTGTCCAATTCAGTACGCGCGGATTAACGCCCGGAAAGCGGACGCGATTCAACCGCGCGCGGAGAGGGGCTTAATGGAGCCTTTAATGTATCTGGCGCTGTTCGTAGGGGCTTTCCAGCAGAAAGAGCGGGATTTCCGCCTCGAAATCCTTGCCGGACGCGGCTTTCATCTGATAGCGCCCGCTCATCAGGCCGGATGCGGTCTCCAGGGGGCAGCCGCTGGTATATTCAAAACTCTCGCCCGGCGCGATCACCGGCTGGGCGCCCACCACGCCGGGTCCGCGTATTTCCTTCACCCGTCCGCTGCCGTCGACGATGTTCCAATAGCGCGAAAGAAGCTGCACCGGCTCCTGCCCGCGATTTTCGATCGTGACCGTGTAAGACCAGACAAAGCGGTCGCCTTCGGGGTCGGACTGGTCGTCCAGATAGGCGGGCTTCACCGCGACAAAGATCGAACCGGTCTGGCGTTCGTACATGAGTCGGATTATCGGGTGCGAGGTCTGTCCGCGCAAGTCACATCTGCGGAAGGGTTAACGTTGATCTTTGACCCCTCCGCCCTTCACATCGCAAGCGCTGCTACGGGCACCTCCCCTTCCAGGCGCTTCGCGCCGAAGGGGAGGCAGACCCCAACTGTGTTGCTATTTAGGCTCAACGGCAACTTCGGTTTTCACCGAGTTGGCGATGAAGCATTGCTCATGGGCCTGATGATGCATCTCGGCCAGGGTGGCGGCGTCGGGCGCGATTTCGAATGTCACTTTGGGGCGAAGGACAGTGCGGGTAATCCACAATTTTCCGCCCTCCTTCTCCATGAAACCCACCGCCTCGTCGTCATAGGACAGGACCGTGAACTTCTTCTTGGCGGCAATGGCCAGGAAACTGAGCATGTGACAGGACGACAGCGCCGCTACCAACATGTCCTCGGGATCGCCCTTGCTGGCGTCGCCCTTGTAGGCGGCCGCTGCGGAAAAGGTCACCGCCTGGTCGTTCTTGAAA
>DATKPL010000151.1:0-3046 GCA_035524155.1 Rhizomicrobium sp. | reverse complement strand
TGCGCGATGGCCGGCGGATCGACGCGCTTCAAACCGCGCTCCATATATGGGAAATTATACCGCAGCACGGCAATCCCGCGCTCGGCCAACCCAATCGCGACCGCTTCCATCGCCTTGTGCGTCATGCCCGCGCCCGCGCCATGCGCCAGCACCAGACAGGCCATGGGCTTGGGCGGCGCATTCCAGAGTCCCGAAACGGATTCTTTTGCGTCAAGCGCGACGCGAAGGGATTCAGTTTTCATGCGCGTCGCTGAGATAAAGTTTCTGCTGGCGGTAGGCGATGTAGAGATGAAAATGGGACAGGACGTCATTGCCCAGCACCAGGCTGGCGTAATCCTTGCCCAGGAAATTGCGCCCCTCGATCAACTCCATGCGCGGATTGGGGATCGTCATGCCGCCCATCGTCAATATCTTGAAGGTGGCGGCATAGGCATGAACCGGCCCTGCCCAGGCGGGGCCTGACACAGGATTGGCCGCTGCGACATTGGCGCTGCCGGTGGTGAGGCCGAACAAGGCGTGCGCATCCCTGGTGCTGAGCACCGATATGGGCGCGCCGGTATCCAGAATGGCGTCCGCTTCCGCGCCATCGATAGTCACGCGCACCCGCACATGGCCGTTGGCGGTGAGGGTGAACGGCAGGACGGTGTAGGAATTGGCCCAGGACACGGCATGGCCGGCGCAAGGATGCGGCTTGAACAGGCGGAAAGTCTTGCCGGCGTAATCGAACTCCACGTCGTAGCGGCTCAGAATATCGGGACCGATCAGGCCATCGGCGGACGGCAAAGCTTCCATCTCCGGGAGATACAGGCGGTCCAGCTCAAGGTCGCCGATACGCAACCTATCCAGATGAACATCGCCTTCGCTGACCCACGCGCCGCCTCCGGCGGGAATGATCGCGCCCAGCCGCGCGGCATATGGCAGGCCCAACCGGCCGATGCCTTTTTTGCTGAGGCTGGTGCCAAAACCGCCGGTGTCGATGCCCAGGGTGAGGTTCGTGCCGTTCGCCGAGGCCGGTATCACCACATGACCGGTCTTCAGCGTCATGGGCAGTTGGGCAACAGGCTCCAGCCTGCAGTCCGCCGGCCATTGATCCTGCGAGTCCGCCAAGGCTGGTGCGCCACTGAACAACAGCGCCGCGATCGCCAGGGCCGCATATCGTCTGATCGCGGTATTCGAAATCCTCCATGGCCGGGCTTGACCCGGCCATCCAGCATTTCCAACCGACAAACAGACGATCCTGGATGGGCGGTTCAAGGCCGCCCATGGAGAGTGGGGGTGTCGAGCGCCCGTCAATTTTTCAGGCCCGGTCGGCCAGGGGCGAGTCCGAAGGCCAGGGCGAGAACGTGTCGCCCGCCTCGTTCACCGCATTGACGATGTGGCGGCGCACTTCCGCCACGCGGTGCGAGCGGTGCGTGTCGGGATGCGAGACCAGCCAATAGCTGCGGGTGAACTGGATGTGCGGCAGCACGCGTTGAAGCCCCGGAATGCCGTGCGCCACATAATCATGCAGGATGGCGACGCCGGTCCCTGCCCTGACCGCCTCCATCTGGCCCACCATGCTGCCGCATTCGAAGCGGCGCGGCATCTTGGCGGCGAATTCGCGGCCGTAATCCAGCCCCGGCGTATAGATCAGATCGTCCACATAGGTAATGAAGAGATGATCGTGCAGATCGTCGGCGTGACGGATGGACGGGTTCTTCTTCAGGTAATCGTCCGAGGCGTAAAGGCTGAGGGTGTAATCTGTCAGCTTCTGCACGATCAGGTTGCCGTGCGTGGGCCGGTCCAAGGTGATCACGATGTCGGCTTCGCGGCGCGAGAGCGAGAAGCTGCGCGGCAACGGCACCAGCTGCACCAGAAGATCGGCATGCCGGTCGGACAATTCCGCCAGGCGTGAAGCCAAAAAATAATTGCCCAACCCATCCGGCGCGCCCACCCGCACCGTGCCGCGGATCGCACCGGCATTGCCCGAGATGTTGGATTCGAATTGCAGGAATTCGGATTCGACCTTTTCCGCCGAGGCCAACAACGCTTCGCCCGCCGGCGTGAGCGTGCAGCCATTGATGTGGCGCTCGATCAGCTTGGTCTGAAGCTCGTCTTCCAGCGCGGTCAGTTGGCGGCCCACCGTGGCGTGGTTCAGGCCAAGATTTTTGGCAGCGGCCAGCATCTGCCCGCTGCGCGCCACGGCCAGAAAGATGCGAACCCGGTCCCATTCCATGGCCGCAATCTAGCGTTTCCGGGCCGGCCTCAGAACCCGGGCAGTCCGCCGCGGTTCCTACCTTAGAACAGCTCAAAAGATCACTTGACTGTCTGGAATTATTCTAATACTTGTTCTCATTATCAATTAGAGGACCCCCGAAATGCTCACTGTTGGCGACAAATTCCCCGATTTCTCCGTCAAAGGCGTGGTCTCGACCGACCCCCGCACGGCCTTCCAGGACTTCGACCAGACCTCCGACCAGGGCAAATGGAAGATCGTCTTCTTCTGGCCCAAGGACTTCACCTTCGTCTGCCCCACCGAAATTGCCGGTTTCGGCAAGCTCAAGGGCGACTTCGCCGACCGCGACGCCGTGATCTATGGCGTCTCGACCGACAGCGAATTCGTGCACCTGGCCTGGCGGCAGAACCATGCCGATTTGAAGGAGCTGCCCTTCGCCATGCTGTCCGACATCAAGCGCGAGCTTTCGACCGCGCTGGGCGTGCTGGACAGACAAGAAGGCGTCGCCAAGCGCGCCACCTTTGTGGTCGATCCCGACGGCATCATTCGCTTCGCCTATGTCACCGACATGAGCGTGGGCCGCAATCCGCAGGAAGTGCTGCGCGTGCTGGATGCGCTGCAGACGGACGAGCTTTGCCCCTGCAACTGGCAGAAGGGCGAAGAGACCCTGGTCGCGTAAGGACTGGCCCCTTCGCCAGGCTCAGGGCAGGCCAGGCGTACGCGCCTTCGGCGCCATTCTTGCTCACGCAGAATGATGTGACCGAAAGGTGTGTGGTGGCCTGATTGCGAATGGCGGGACTTTTGTCCCGCCATTTGTCGACTGCATTTGAC
>DATKPL010000150.1:0-3585 GCA_035524155.1 Rhizomicrobium sp. | reverse complement strand
CAGATTGCCAAGATCGCGCGGCCCACCACGGCCCACCGACAAGCGCGCCAGCGCACGCGACAGATCGGGCGTGGCTCGCAAGGCCTCGCGCAGATGACGGCGCAGTTCACTGTCGGCGGCGAACAGCGCGACCGAGACATGGCGCGCTTCGATGGCTTTCACATCGGTCAAGGGCGCGGCCAGGCGCCCAGCCAATTCGCGCGCGCCGCCCGCCGTCACGGTGCGGTCGATCACCGACAACAGGCTGCCGCTGCGCGCGCCCGACAAGGTCTCGGTCAATTCCAGATTGCGCCGCGTGGCCGCATCGATCGCCATGAAATGCGATGGCGCCACGCGCTTCAGCCGCGTCAGCCGCGCCTGCTTGCCTTTCTGCGTCAGCTCCAGATAGGCGATCAACGCGCCCGCTGCCGACAATTCCGCGCGGTTGAAACTTCCCAACCCGTCCAATGCGGCAACGCCGTAATGCGCGGTCAGCGCGCGTTCGCCATGGGCGGAATCAAACCGACTCGATGGCAAAGGCGAGAGTGCTGCGCCACAGGCCTTGAGCACCGCGCCCAGCGTCTCATGCGCCAGCAGCCCATCTGGCACCAGCAACTCGCGGGGATGGACCCGGGCCAGTTCGGCAGCGATCTCCCCCTCGCTCAGAGCCGCCACCCAGAAAGCACCGGTCGACATGTCGGCGGCGGCCAGGGCAAAATCGCCGCCGGAGCGGCCTAAAGCAGCGAGAAGATTGGACGACCGCGCATCCAGCAGCGCGTCCTCGGTCAGGGTGCCGGGGGTCACCAGCCGAACCACCTCGCGCCGGACCACCGCCTTGCTGCCCCGCTTCTTGGCTTCGGCGGGGTCTTCGGTCTGCTCACACACGGCCACCCGGAAGCCCTTGCGGATCAGCTTTTCCATATAGGATTCAGCGGCATGGACAGGCACCCCGCACATCGGGATGTCGTCGCCCAGATGCTTGCCCCGCTTGGTCAAGGCGATATCCAGGGCCTCCGCCGCCTTTGCTGCATCTGCGAAGAAGAGCTCGTAAAAGTCTCCCATCCGGTAGAACAGGAGATAGCCCTCATGCGCCTCCTTGATGGCCAGATACTGGGCCATCAGGGGCGTGACGTCGCCGGCCAGATCAGCCGAGAGGGATGGTTGTTCCGTCATGGCGAAAAGCCTATCAGACTGCCTCGCTCATCAGGACACTAGGCCCGGCAGCAACCTGACACGTCCGGCCGATAATCTGTGGATTGCTCACCTCGGACGGACCCATGCCCACCATCGAACGCCCCACCTTCACCGATGAGGAAGCGCTGTCCTTCCACGCCACGCCCAAGCCGGGCAAGCTGGAGGTCACCCCTACCAAGCCGATGGCGACCCAGCGGGACCTGAGCCTGGCCTATTCGCCCGGCGTGGCAGTTCCCGTCCTGGCCATCGCCGAAAAACCCGACGCCGTGTTCGACTATACCGCCCGGGGCAACATGGTGGCCGTGATCACCAACGGCACCGCCATCCTGGGGCTGGGCAATCTGGGCGCCGCCGCCGCCAAGCCGGTGATGGAAGGCAAGGCGGTGCTGTTCAAGCGCTTTGCCGATGTCGATGCGGTGGACCTGGAAGTCGACACCTCCGACGTGGACGCCTTCATCAATTGCGTGCGCTATCTGGGCCCCAGCTTCGGCGGCATCAATCTGGAAGATATCCGCTCGCCCGATTGCTTCATCATCGAGCAGCAGTTGCGCGAGATGATGGACATTCCCGTCTTTCATGACGACCAGCACGGCACCGCGATCATCGTCGCGGCCGGCCTGATCAACGCCGCCGACATCACCGGGCGCAAATTGTCCGAGATGAAAGTGGTGCTGAACGGTCCGGGCGCGGCGGGCATCGCCACGCTTGAACTGATCAAGGCTATGGGCGTGCGCCCCGACAATTGCATCGCCGTAGACAAGATCGGCGTCTTGTCGAAGGACCGCACCGACCTCAATCAATGGCAGTCGGCGCATGCCGTGGTGACCAAAAAGCGCACCCTGGCGGAGGCGATGGTCGGCGCCGATGTGTTGATCGGCGTTTCGGCAAAGGGTGCCGTGACGCAGGACATGGTCAAGACCATGGCCAAGGCGCCCATCATTTTCGCCATGGCCAATCCCGATCCCGAGATCACGCCGGAAGACGTGAAAGCGGTGAGGCCCGACGCCATCGTCGCCACGGGCCGGAGCGATTACCCCAATCAGGTAAACAATGTTCTGGGTTTTCCCTATATCTTCCGTGGTGCACTGGACGTGCGCGCCCGCACCATCAATGAGCCGATGAAGATCGCCGCCGCCGAAGCCTTGGCGGCGCTGGCGCGCGAGGACGTACCCGACGAAGTGGCGGCGGCCTATCGCGGCTCCCGCCCCGCTTACGGCGCCGATTACATCATACCCGTGCCGTTCGATCCCCGCCTGATAAGCCGGGTGAGCCGGGCGGTGGCCGAAGCTGCGATCAAGACCGGCGTGGCGCGGCGCGAGATCAAGGACCTGGATCATTATTCCTATCAGTTGTCGGCGCGGCTCGATCCGTCCGCCATCCTGTTCCAGACCATCACCTCCGCGGTGCGCGCCAAGCCCAAGCGGGTGGTGTTCGCCGAAGGCGAAAACGAGGCGGTGGTTCGTGCCGCTTATGCGTTCCAGAATTCCGGCCTGGGCAAGCCCATCCTGGTCGGGCGCGCCGAGGTGGTGCGCCAGCGCTTTATCAATATCGGGCTGGACGAACACGCATTGGAAATCCGCGCACCCCTGTCGGCGCAGGAAGTCACGCCCTATGTCGAACGGCTCTATAATCGCCTGCAACGGCGCGGCGTGCTTTATCGCGATGCGGTGCGCATGGTGACCAACGACCGCAATATCTACGCTGCCTCGATGCTGGCGGCGGGCGATGTCGACGCCATGGTGACAGGCGTCACCCGCAATTATGCCGCGGCGCTGACCGATGTGCGCACCGTGATCGACGCCTCGCACGGCGTGCGCCCCATCGGCATGCAGGTGATTTTCGCCAGGGGCCGCATCGTGCTGGTGGCGGACACCTCCATCACCGAGCTGCCCAATTCCGAGCAGTTGGCTGACATCGCCATCCGCGCGGCGGCAACGGCGCGCAAACTGGGCCTTACGCCTCGCGTGGCGATGCTGGCGTCTTCCACCTTCGGGTTTCCGCGTTCCGAGCGCAGCGAGCGCATCATCGAGGCGGTGCATATCCTGGATACGCGCGGCGTGGATTTCGAATATGACGGCGAATTCGCGCCAGACGTGGCGCTGGATCGCGCCAAGCTGGACCTTTATCCCTTCACCCATCTCACCGACACGGCCAATGTGCTGGTGATGCCGGCCATGCATTCGGCCCAGATTTCCACCAAACTATTGCAACAGCTGGGTGCCGTGAACGTTATGGGACCTCTGCTGGTGGGCCTGGAGAAATCCGTGCAGATCGCGCCCTTGGGTGCCAAGATGAGCGAGATCTACAATGCGGCCATCGTCGCCGCCTATGACATCAATGATTGAACCGCGCCGTCGTCATTTATTTCCGGCGTAATAGACGGCGAGATTCGTGTTCCGCAGATGCCAGAGC
>DATKPL010000149.1:0-7515 GCA_035524155.1 Rhizomicrobium sp. | reverse complement strand
TGACGGCAATCACGGAGTCGAATTCGGCCGCGGAAAGCTTCAGCACATCCTTCCGGATCATGAAGCCGGCATTGTTGATCAATATGTCCGGCGTGCCGAATTTTCCTGCGATCGACTCCATGAAGCGTGCCGCATGGGCGGGCTTTGAGATATCGCCCGCCAGGAAAAGCCCATCCGTGCCTCTTTCCCGAACGCCCTGGAGCGCTTCCTTGCCCGCGGCGCGATCCTTGTCGGTGATGGCGACGGCATAGCCCGCGTCGGCGAAATGCCATGCGAGCGCGCGGCCAATGCCTTGAGCGCCGCCGGTGATTGCGATGACGCGCATGCCGTCTTTCTCCGCGTTAATAATTCGCCGTGTTAACGATTATGACTTGCTCCGCCGACGGAAAAATCTTGACGTTAACCAATTAATTGCGATATTAACGATTTATTAACTCTTATAAGGCGGGGCCGGTCACTTCGACATAAGGTCCTGCTGCTCGGGTGATGACCGCCGCGCGCGTGGCGGTAGAGGGGGTGGCGTCAAAGGAAGCATCGAGCGCGAACAAACACATCGGATGCGAACATGCTTGCCTATGAAGAATTGAAGGGCTCTGCGGGAAAAGAAATCTGGTTTCGGCCAACCCGCTTTGACGCGCGCAAGCTCTTCCCCAACAACCCGCCCCGCGTGCGGGTGAAGTCTTCCAGCTACCAGCTTCACAATATCAGCCTTACCGGCATCGCCGTGGTCGCCAAACAGGCAACCGACGAAGAGCTCACGCTGGGCGAGACCGTGCCGATCATCTTCCAGCAGGCCGGCCTTTCCATCTTCGAAGGCAAGGCAAAGGTCTGCCGCAGCGAGACCACGCCGTTCGGCTCCAAATATGCCTTCAGTCTGGTCGACTCCTATGTGGATTTCGACCGGCTTTTGAGCCGCAATGTCCAGGCGCAGATCGCCGCCAATGGCAGCTTCCTTTCCAGCGAACGCAATGCGCTGGTGCCGCGCGAATACCGTGCCTTCTGCTCCGACGTGCTGGGCGTGCTGCGCTCCTATCGCTCGCTCCTGGATGAGAGCCTGCGCGTCACCAGCAATTTCCCGCACACCTTCGATCATGTGGGCGCCTATGAAGCCTGTGAAGGCCGCATCGTCGAGCAATGGCGCAGCCTCTGGCTTACCGGCAACGACATTGTGCGCGAGGTGATGGGAAGCCGCGACGCGCGCGAGGCGACCAAGGAATTCACCGAACTGGTGCTGACGCCCGAAATGCGCGCCGGCGCGATCTGGGACCGCTCCTACATGAAGCCTCTGGGCTATCCCGGCGATTATCAGATCATGAATCAGGTCTATGACTGGGAGCGGCTGGGCGAGAATGTTTATCAGCAGCTGATCCACCGCCTGGGCCTTGAAGTGGCCGAATGCATCAGCACCCGTATGCATGTGGTGCGCAACCGGATCGCCGAAGTGGTGCGCGAGCACGGCCAGGACCGTCCCGCCCGCGTCCTCAGCCTGGGCAGCGGCCCTGCGCGGGAAATCGAATCCTATCTGGAAAGCCCGCAGGCGCGCGGCGGCAAGGCCGAGTTCACCCTGGTGGACCAGGAGCCCCAGGCGCTGGGTCATGCCTATGACCGCATCTATCCGGCCTTGATCAAGCTGGGCGGCCTGGTGCGGATGAATTCGCTCAACATCTCCTTCACCGACATCCTGCGCACCCATGGCGGCCTGCATCAGGTCCAGCCGCAGGACATGATCTATTCGGTGGGCCTGCTCGACTATCTCACCGACCGCCGCGCGCGCCTTCTGGTCGGCCGCCTCTACGACGCCCTGGCGCCCGGCGGCCTCCTGATCATCGGCAATATGAACGAGACCGCACTGTCCAACCTCTGGCCGATGGAGTTCATCGCCGACTGGACGCTCGAATACCGCAACGACGCCGAGATGCGCGGCTGGGCCGAAGGATTGGGCGCGCGGGAATATTGGACCGAGACGGAAAAGACCGATCGCGTGCGGCTTTTGTTCATCCGCAAGCCCTAAATCACACAAAGCCATGGCGCGCAGGCGCGTGGATTTTGGTTCCTGGCCAGAAGCGAGGAGCGATGTGGGCAAGACGCCCATGAGCGACGAGCGACGCCGCCAGGGAGCAAAAGACCCGCGCCTAAATAGCGACGCGCATATCTTCGGACACCTGCCGCAACGCGACGAACCGGTCGCGCGGCAATGCCACCGTCACCGAGGTGCCGACATTGACCTGGCTCTCGATCCATAGTGTGCCGCCATGGAGTTCGGCGAGCTTGACGGCATAGGGAAGGCCCAGACCCGTGCCGCTGTGCTGGCGGGTCAGCGAATTCTCCACCTGTTCAAACGGCCGGAGCACGCGCTCGACATCGGCGGGAGGAATGCCGATGCCTTCATCGCGTACGCGCATCAGCACGGAACGGTCGGATACGTTGAGCGTCACCTCGACCTGGCGGCCGTCATGGCTGAACTTGACGGCGTTCGATACCAGGTTGAGCAGGATCTGGAGAATGAGCTTGCCGTCGGCGCGCACGATCACCTGATCGGCGCAGGATTTCAGCGCGATCTTAACGCCGCTCTGCAGCGCCTTGGGCTCGCACATGCGAATGCTTTCGCCCGCCACCTGGACCAGGTCGATCTCGCGTTCTTCCAGTGTGAGCTTGTTCGCCTCGGCCTTGGCGAGATCCAGAATGTCGTTGATGATTGAAAGCAGGTGATAGCCGCTGGAGGCGATGTCCTTGACATAGGAGGCGTAGTGCTTGTTGCCCACGGGACCGAAAGTCTCGCGGTCCATGATGTCGGAAAAGCCGATGATCGCGTTGAGCGGCGTGCGCAGCTCGTGGCTCATATTGGCGAGGAATTCGCTCTTGGAGTGGTTGGCCTTGTTGGCTTCGACCAGAAGGATGTTGGCGATCTCGTTCTTGGTCTCGATGGTGCGGTGGGCGATATAGGCCTTGCGGGTCTGGGTCTCCTGGATATAGCTGGACAAAAGGCCCACCGCCGACGCCATGGTGAGGAAGAAGTTGTTGGAGATCAGGTCCGTTACGGGCAACGGATTGAGGATGAAGGCCGAGACTTCGTATGACAGGACCAGCATCACCGAGATGACCAGGCTGGCGATGAAATCCAGCCGGATCAGGCTGTCGCAATAGACCACCACCATGATCAGGCCGGCATAGTAGTTGCTGTTGAACGGCGCGGGCATCACCGCCGTCATCGCCACCACGCCAAGCCCCGCGGTCGCCATCGTCAGTGCCAGTGCGAACTGGCTGACTTTCTCGAAATAGGGCGTGAAGGTGAGTGCGAATACCGCCATCAGGATCGGACAGACGATCATGTAGCGGATCACGAACATGCTGGGCACTGCCTGGCCGCCCAGCTGCGAATCCAGAACGCCGAACGCCATATAGAGGGCGATACCCGCAAGCAGATACGTGCGGATGAACACCATCGATTCCCGAAGCGCACGGCGCGCAAAGCGCCGTTCGGTTTCGGGATCCAAGAAGCGCAGCCAGAGACGCGAGTATGCGAGCTCGTCGGCCGCCATGTTCCTGTCTTTCATGGCCAAATTCGGATGCCCTGTTAGGCCCCAAATTAGTTCACGTGTGTAAACAATCTGATTAGATGACGCCGTTAACAAATGTTCGTCGCGAACGGTCAGAACTTAAACAGGCGTACAATCCCCGATTCACCGGCCGGGGCTCCGAATCGGCATAATATAGTGTTTTCAACAATTTACAGGAAAAGCTGTTTTTCCTCCGCCTGCGCCGGCCCGAATTGAAGTTCAAGCTATTGAAACTCTTCGGAACTTTTTCACCACGCCGGCGTTTCCGTTCCCTTGGCGGCTGCGGGGGAGTTGAGTGTCCAAACCGGTATTCTTGGCCGCAGCGTCGATGCTGGCCCTGGCTTCGCAAGTTCACGCCCAGGAGATGGCCCAGAACGACATCAACCAGCTGACGATCGCCCAGCTCGCCAATGTCGAAATCACGTCCGTTTCCAAGGCGGCGGAATCCTTGAGCGATGCGGCGGCTTCCGTTTACGTCATCAACCATGACGATGCCGTGCGGTCCGGCGCCACCAGCCTGCCCGAGCTGTTGCGGCTGGCCCCCAATCTGGAAGTGATGCAAACCAGCCCCAGCAACTATGTGATCACGGCGCGGGGCTTCAACGGCAACGCCGCGGACCAGAATTTTTCCGACAAGCTCCTGGTCCTGATCGACGGCCGTAGCGTCTACAGCCCGCTCTATTCCGGCGTCTATTGGGACATGCAGGATGTGATGCCGGAAAATATCGAGCGCATCGAAGTGATCAGCGGCCCCGCCGGCACGTTATGGGGCGCCAATGCCGTCAACGGCGTGATCAATATCGTCACGCGCAAGGCATCGGATACCCAAGGCGGATATCTTGATTTGGGCGTGGGCGATCAGGAAAGCAGCGCCGCCGTCCAATATGGCGGCCATTTCGCCGACGATCTGGCTTATCGGGTTTATGCCAAGGATTTCTACCAGCGCGCTTTCGATTCCGCTCCGGGCGTGAGCGCCCATGACGGCTGGTCCAGGCCGCAAGCAGGTTTCCGCCTGGACTGGACACCTCAAAACGACACCGTGACCCTGGAAGGCGATCTTTATGGCGGGGCCGAGGCGGCGCTGGGCACGCCCAACCAGGTCATCGGGGGCGGCAATATCACCGCCTCCTGGCAGCATGCTTTGGACGAAGGCTCCAACCTGCAGGTGCTGACCTATTATGATGACACCGAACGCTCCATGGATAATGGCGGCGGCTTCCGGCTCAACACCTATGACCTCGAGATGCAGCACAGC
The DNA here is from genome assembly GCA_035524155.1 of Rhizomicrobium sp. GTDB lineage: Bacteria > Pseudomonadota > Alphaproteobacteria > Micropepsales > Micropepsaceae > Rhizomicrobium. The sequence continues at coordinate 2,703 of DATKPL010000149.1, read as the reverse complement.
TTCAAGCTGGGCGGCTGGAACGACATTGTCTGGGGCGCCGGCGAGCGCGTCGACCAGTATCGGATCACGGATCGCATCGCCGCCGCCAGTTCGCTTCTTTTCATTCCGCCGGCCCGGACCCTTAACCTGGCCGATATCTTTGCGGAAGATCACATCCCCCTGACCGACCGCCTGCAACTCATCCTGGGCCTCAAGCTGGAAGACGATCCCTTCTCCGGCTGGACCCCCATGCCCAACGCGCGGCTGGCATGGAAGCTCTCGGACAAGGACCTGCTCTGGGCAGCGGTGTCGCGCGCGATCCGCTCGCCCACGCCTTTCGATGTGGATGTTTCGGAAAAACTGGGCAGCGCCACGTTCCTCACCGGCAATCCCGACTTCCTGCCCGAGGAGGTGACCGCGTATGAAGCCGGCTATCGCGGGCAATTCTCGTCCCTGCTGACTTTCTCGCTCTCGCTCTATGACAATGTCTATGACCGCCTCAAAAGCATCGCGCTCAGCACCAGCCCGGCATCCGTGCTGGAATGGGGGAACACGATCGAAGGCCATGTCTACGGCGTTGAGAGCTGGGCCACCTATCAGGCGCTGGACTGGTGGCGGCTGAGCGCGGGCTTCAATCTCCAGCACGAGAATTTCGTTTTCGCGCCCGGCGCCGTGCCGCTCTTGGGCGTCGCCCAGGAAGGCGACGACCCGCATCATCAGGCATCCTTACGTTCTTCCATGGATCTGATGGACAATCTCACCTTCGACGCCGATCTGCGCGACGTGGGCAAGCTGCCGAATCCAGCAGTGCCCGAATATGTCGAATTGAACGCGCGCCTCGCCTGGCATGTCACCGACAGGCTGGATCTTTCCCTGTCCGGCTTTAATCTCCTGCATGGGCATCATGTGGAATATCTGCCTGGAGACGAAATCCGGCGTAATTTCTTCCTCGAAACCAGATGGCGTTTCTGAAACGGAATTCATGTGCCGCCGCGCGGCGCCGTCACTGCTGCGCGACGGTCAGCCTTGTGATGCTGGCGGCCGCCAGCTCGCAGCAGGCCTTTGCGCAAGACACGGTGGAGTACGAAGTCAAAGCGGCCTATCTGGTCAAATTCGCGCCCTTCATCGAATGGCCGGACGGGGCGTTCCCTTCGGCCAGCGCACCTCTCACCATCTGCGTGGCGGGTTCCGACCCGTTCGGGCCGCTGCTGGACCGTGCCGCGGCAGGACAACATGACGGCGAGCGAACCGTGACGATCCGCCGGTTGGGGGCGCCCGATGCCGGCTGCCAGGTCCTGTTTGCGGGCGGCGATGACCAGGCGGTAGAGAACGAACTGGCAGCGGTCAAAGATCGCCCGATATTGACAGTAACCGACTCCGGCATCCGCCCTCATGGCATCATCAGCTTCGCCCTGATCGGCAATCATGTCCGTTTTGACATTGACGAGACGGCAGCGGACGCCGTCTCCATCCGCATCAGCTCCAAACTTCTCGAGCTTGCCCATGCCGTCAAACAGGGAGCACGGCGATGAGCCCGTCGCGCGCCCGTTTTGGCATCCCCATGTTCGCTGCGCTTCTCGCGGCGGCCCTCCTGCTGGCAGCAGGCTTCTGGATGGCGCGTTACGAGGACCAGCTCTATAGCGCCCAGCAGCTCAAGGATGTGAGCGAACAGGCCCGCATCCTGGCTGCCAGCGTGAGCGCGGCCGTCGCCTTCGACGATCGCGCGGCGGCGCAGGAATATCTCGACGCGCTGGCGGTCAATCCCGAATTGCAGGCGGCGGCGATTTACGACGGCAAAGGACGGCGCATCGCCCAGATCGTCAGGCCCGGGGCCAGCCTTCCGGCGCGCGCGCCGCCCGCAAGCGAACTGTCCGGCGACCACATCGATGTCACACAACCCGTGCTGCAAAATGGCCAGGTGCTGGGCAGCGTCGCGGTCAGGGCCAGCGCCGAGCCTGAGCAACGACGCATTGCTCGTTATGCAGGCCTGGTGCTGCTGGTGACCATGGGCGCATTGGTGATCGCCGTCCTGAGCGTGAGTCAGGCAGCGCTGAGGAAGCGCGCCGAGGAACTTTTCCGTGTCAATGCGCGCCTCAAGGACGAGATGGCGGAACGTCAGAAGACCGAGGAAGCCCTGCACCAGAGCCAGAAGATGGAGGCGATCGGTCAATTGTCGGGCGGCATCGCGCATGACTTCAACAACCTGATCATGATCGTCAAAGGCAATTTGCGACTGTTGCGCAAGCGCGTCGATCCCGCGGCGCATGACGCCGGCGCCTATATCGCCTCCGCCGAGGAAGCATTGGACCGCGCCGCTCATCTCACCCAGCGCATCCTGGCCTTTTCGCGCCGCCAGCCGCTTTCGCCCCGCCCCGTGCTTTTGTCGGATCTGGTCGAGGGGATGGGCGAATTGATCCGCCATTCGGTGGGTGAGAAAATCCAGATCGAGACTCAGCTCAGGGCGCGTTGGTGGACGCGCTGCGACGTCAATCAGATGGAAAACGTCATCCTCAATCTGGCCATCAATGCCCGCGACGCCATGCCGAACGGAGGGCGCCTGGTGATCGCGACCTCGGACCGGCACCTGGACCGGGCGCCGATGGCCGATTTTGTTCCCGGCGACTATGTCGTCCTCAGCGTGCGCGACACCGGCATCGGCATGAGCGAAGAGGTGCGCGAGCGCGCCCTGGACCCCTTCTTCACCACCAAGCCCCAGGGGAAAGG
>DATKPL010000148.1:0-3978 GCA_035524155.1 Rhizomicrobium sp. | reverse complement strand
CCATGTCCAGGCTGCCGCCGCCCAGATCGGCCGCCAGCCCTGCGGCGTCGGGAATGCCAGCCACCACGCCCTCGGCGGCGATACGCGCTTCGTCCTCGCCCGCCAGCACACGGATGGGCGAACCCCAGGCGCGCTCGGCGCGGGCCACGAATTCGGCGCCATTGGCGGCGTCGCGCGCCGCCGCCGTCGCCACCGCCTCGCGGGCATCGACATGCAGGCCGTCGGCGATCATGCGGAAGCGGGCCAGCGCCTCCAACGCCGCCGCGCAGCCTTCGGCATGGAGCCGCCCCGTCGTCACCATGTCTCGACCGATGCCACAGATCGATTTTTCGTTCTGCCAGGTGGCGGCATTGCGGTTCTGGTTTTCATAGATCACCAGACGCACGGAGTTCGAGCCGATATCGACGATGGCGATGGGTCCGCGCTGACGGGCCTGGCGCGGATTTGGCGCGGCGCGGATATCGGTGGCGGTGGCGGACATGAAACTCAGCTCCGGCGCTTGCCCGGCGAACCCTGCATCTTCAATGCGCGCCCGCGCCCCGACAGCGAAGGATTGGTCATGAAGTAGGTATGCGCGGAGAAGGCATCGGCGTCCTCGGAATGGGAATCACGGCAATAGGTTCCGTCCGCCTTCATATACCAGCTTTGCGCCTGATCCTTGAGCAGCGCGACCATGATCTGGTCCAGCACTTGTTGATGAACCGTGGGATTCTCGATGGGCACCAGCGTCTCGACGCGGCGGTCCAGGTTGCGCGGCATCCAGTCGGCCGAGGAAATATAGACATGTGCCTTGGGCGACGGCAGGCCGTGGCCTGCGCCGAAGCAGACGATGCGGCCATGTTCCAGGAAGCGGCCCACGATGGAGCGCACCCGGATATTCTCCGACAGGCCGGGAACGCCGGGGCGCAGGCAGCAGATGCCGCGCACCACCAGTTCGATCTGCACACCCGCCTGCGAGGCGCGGTAAAGCCCATCGATCATGGCCGGATCGACCAGCGCATTGAGCTTGATCCAGATCGCGGCGGGCCGGCCTGCGCGCGCATGCATGATTTCCTGCTGGATGCCTTCGACCAGGCGCCCACGCAGCGAGAATGGCGACACCGCCAGCTTTTCCAGCGCATTCGGCTCGGCATAGCCGGTGATGAAATTGAACACCTGGGCCGCGTCGCGGCCAAGGGCCGGATCGGCCGAGAAGAGCGAGAGGTCGGTATAAACCTTGGCGGTCTGGGGATGATAATTGCCGGTGCCGAAATGCACATAGGTGTGGAGTTGGCCGCCTTCGCGCCTCACCACCAGGCTGATCTTGGCGTGGGTCTTGAGCGCAATGAAGCCGTAGACCACCTGCACGCCGGCACGTTCCAGGTCGCGGGCCCATTTGATGTTGGCGGCCTCGTCGAAGCGGGCCTTGAGTTCAACCAGCGCAGTGACCGATTTGCCCGCTTCCGCCGCCTCGATCAGGGCCTGGACGATGGGGCTGTCCTGGCTGGTGCGATAAAGCGTCTGCTTGATCGCCACCACGCCGGGGTCGGCCGCGGCCTGACGCAGGAACTGCACCACCGTGTCGAAACTCTCGAACGGATGATGGACGATGAGGTCTTTTTCGCGGATGGCGGCGAAACAGTCGCCGCCATGGTCGCGGATGCGCTCCGGGAAACGGGCATTGTAGGGCTTGAATTGGAGATCGGCGCGTTCGGGGATGATCAGCTTGGAAAGATCCGACAGGCCCATCAGATTTTCGATGATCACGATCTCGGATTCGTCCAAATCCAAATGCGTGGCGATGAACTGGCGCAGGGTCGCCGGCATGGATTTCGAGCATTTCATGTGGATGACGCTGCCGCGCCGGCGCCGTTTCAACAGCGACTCGAACATCAGGACCAGGTCTTCGGCCTCTTCCTCGACCTCCACGTCGCTGTCGCGCAGAATGCGGAACATGCCCCAGCCCGACACGGCATGGCCGGGGAAAAGCTTGTCGAAATAGAGCGCGATCACATGTTCGAGCGGGATGAAGCGCACCAGCTTCCGGTCGGTGTCGGGCAGGCGCACAAAGCGGCGCAACTGCGGCGGCACCGGGATCAGGGCGGAGAGATCCCTGTTGTCGCGCTTGTTGGTGAGCGACAGCGCGATGGTGAAACCCAGATTGGGAATGAAGGGAAACGGATGCGCCGGATCGATGGCGAGCGGCGTAAGCACCGGAAAAATCTGCTCGTTGAACTGCGCGTCCAGGAAGACGCGGTCGCGGGGCTGAAGTTCCTCGCCCGTGACCACATAGACGCCTTCCTTGCGCAGCTCGACATCGAGTCCGGACCAGATGCGCTGCTGGTCGGCAATCAACGCACGCGCGGTCGTGTCCACCTTGGCGAGTTGCTCGGCCGGCGTGAGCCCGTCAGCGGATGGCGTCGAGACGCCGGCATGGACCATCCCCATCAGGCCGGCCACGCGCACCATGTAGAATTCGTCCAGGTTGGACGCCGAAATGGAAAGAAAGCGCAACCGCTCGAACAGGGGGTGCCGGCGGTTCTGGGTCTCCTCGATCACGCGCCGATTGAAGGCCAGCCAGGACAGTTCGCGGTTGACGAAACGTTGTGGCGAAGCGGGATCGAGCGCGACATTGCTGCCCTGATGGGCCAGCGCCACCACATCGTCGGTGGCTAGCGGATTCTCCAGCGCCGTATCGGCGGGCGCGTCATTCGCGGCCTCGATCTTGGGGGACGGATTGTGCATCTCCTGACCTTAGGAGAAATGGGTGTATATGTCATGACGAAACGCTGTCACAATGAAATAGGGGGCTCCGCCATAAGCCCCCGTATTAATTGAAGATTTATTGGCTTTTGGCGGCTGAGGGCCGTGGCGTCCGCCCGGGCGATGAAATCGCGAATGGCGGCGGGGGAACGCTCCAATTGTTGCACCAATTCGTTGACCACGGCTTCGGGAACCTGGACCTGGCGGTCGGCGAAAAGTTTCACTGCCAGGGCCATCAGCAGCGCCTCATCGGCCTTGCCCAATTCGAACGCGACCAGCGCGCGGAACCGCGATGCCAGATCGGGAAGCTCCGCCGGCCATGTGGCGGGCGTGGCACGCCCCGTCAAAAGCAGCGGCGTTCCCCGCTCCAGCATGGCGAACAACGCAGGCCCGTGGCGGTGATCGGCCACGCCGTCGCAATTCTCAACCACTGCCGCGCCTGTGACAGGCACGTGAAGTTCGCGCGCATCGGCGAAGGTCGCGCCGGCACGCTCGGCCCAGATGCGCGCCAGATGTGTCTTGCCCGACGCGCCTGGCCCAAACAGCGCAGCCGCGGGCGTCGGCCAATCCGGCCATGCATCGAGAAAGGCCAACGCATGCATGTTGCCCGGCGCCACGATGAAATCGCCGCGTGTCATCCGGCTTGCCGGCTCGATGGGCAGGATCAGTTGCGAAACCATGTCAGGCCGTGCGCCGCCCGAACAAAAGAGCCCGCAGGAAAAGCTGGGCATAGGCCGCGAGCGAAAGAATGATGAACACCATCACAGTATAGCCCGCAGCCGCAACCAGGCGCGGCGATTCCAAATCGAAGGCCAGGAGCAGAAGCAGGATGCCAACATATCCAACCTGAACGACCGTCGAAGCCTTGCCGATCAGCAAAGGCTCGACCCGCAATGGCAGGTTGAAAAGTCTGGCCAGCAACGCGCCCGCCGCAATCAGCAGATCGCGCGCGATCACCAGCATCACCAGCCAGAAGGGCGCGGCGCCCACGCGCAAAAGCGCCAGGAAACAAAGGAGCATCAGAAGCTTGTCGGCGACGGGATCGAGCCAGGCCCCGAACCGCGAGGTAAATCCCCATTGCCGCGCGACAAAGCCGTCGGCCAGGTCGCTGAGACCGGCCAGTGCGAACATCGCCAGCGCCAGGGTCTCGTGATCCCTGAAGATCGCCCAAGCCGCGGCCGGCGCCGCCAGAAGGCGAAGCGCCGACAAGAGATTGGGCACATGGCGCAGCATTAC
>DATKPL010000147.1:0-4224 GCA_035524155.1 Rhizomicrobium sp. | reverse complement strand
GGCGAGAGCGTGTCTGCATGGCCTGTCACATATCTGGAATTCGCGTTGACGGCGAATGGCGATGTCACGCGCCTCGCGCTCACCCACCGTCCCATTCCGGCCCGCATGCAGCCCCAGACCATGATGGGCTGGCACACATTCCTGGACATGATGGAGGCGGGCATGCGCGGCGAAGCGGTCGAGCCGCGCGGCCACTACATGGAAAAGAACGCCGCACTCTACGGCGTCGATCTCAACAATCTGCAAAGGTGATGACCATGGACCAATTCGGCAAGCGCATTGACGAGCACACCGTGCAGTTCGAGCGGGTGTTGCCAGGCCCGCTGGAAAAAATCTGGGCCTATCTCACCGACAGCGAGAAGCGCGGCGAATGGTTCGCGTCGGGCGCCATTCCCTCCCATGTGGGCGATGAGTTCGAGCTGTGCTTCAAACACAGCGATCTTTCCCCCAACAAGGCGCCGGCGCCAGAGCGCTTCAAGGACATGGACGCGAACGGCTTTCTGGCCAGGGAAAAATTGCTGGCGCTGGAGCCGATGCGCCGCCTGGTCCATACCTTCGGCGAGGAACGTCCGCCGGCCTCGGAAGTGGAATTCCTGCTCACGCCGGAGGGCAACAAGGTGCGCCTCACCCTCACCCATCGCAAAATTCCCGACCGCGCCTATGCGGTGAATGTTTCCGGCGGCTGGCACAGCCATCTTTCGATCCTGCAAAACAAGGCGGAAGGCAAAGTGCCGCCACCATTCTGGGATGTGTGGCGCCAGACCGAACATGCCTATGAGAAGCGCTACGCCTGATTTGGCGAAGGAAATCACCTTTCCCTGAAATTGGCCGGCTGGCGACAACCCAGGGTAGCTTAAAAACCGCGCCAAACTCGGCTAGGGTCTATCGACATCAGGGCGGGGGCCTTCATGGCGAAAATTCCGGTCGGCGCGACCATTGCGCGTGCATATGGTTTTGCGTTCGGGGATTTCCTCAAAATCCTCAGCATCACATGGCTGCCGTGGTTGGCCCTTTCCCTGTTGAGCCGTCCCCTCTTGGGCTCGATGGCGACATTGTTCCAGAACATCGCAGCCGGGAAGTTTGGCAATACCGGCCATCTGCTCGCTTTGCTGGTTCCGCTCTATCTTCTGGGCTTTTACGCCTTGCTCATGCAGATCGCGGGCATCACACAGCAGGCTCTGGGGCTGCGCACGGGGTCGCCATATTACTATTTGACATTCGGCAAGCCTGTATGGCGCCTCATCGGCGCTTTCTTCCTTACCATACTCATCGTTATCGGCCTTTATGTGGTTGTTCTTCTGACCGGCGTCGTGCTGGGAGCCGCAATGACGCTCCTCGCCAAGGCTCTGAACTTGGAGGGCGGCCTGAAGGGCGCCTTGACCCTTTTGACGGTTGCCGTCTTTTTCGCCGTATATTGCGCTTATATCTATATCCTTTTCCGTCTTACATTCCTGCTCAATCCCATCATCATTGCGGAATCTCGCATCGATTTCCGGCGCAGCTGGTCGCTGGGAAAAGGAAATTTCTGGCGCATGTTTCTGATCCTGCTGGCCGTGATCATTCCGGTAATGATCGTGTTTGTTGTGGCAATGCATCTCTGGTACGGCGGATTTCCGCCCACCCTTCCCCTTGGCGCGTCACCGGACCAAATCGCCGCGAACAGAGCTGCCACGGCAGCATGGATGGCGGCGGGGATGAAACGAACCCTAGACTATTGGTATATCGCGTATCCCGTCTCGGGATTATTGACGGTCTTGATGTACGGCCTTGGCTGTGGCGCGCAAAGTTTTGCTTATCGCGCGCTGGTGCCAGAGGCACCGTCAGCGCCAGTCTCCTCGGACTGATTGCCAGATCGCCAGGGCCGCCAGCGCGGCGGTGTCGGCGCGCAGGATGCGCGGGCCCAGAGTCACGGGGGTCACAAAAGCGCGGCCACGCAAATTCTCGCGCTCGGCGGAATCGAAGCCGCCTTCGGGGCCGGTGAGGACGGCTGCCGGCCCCTCGCCGGAATCACACGCGGCTTCGGCCAAGGGCCTGGCGTCGCCGCCTTCGTCGCAGAAAAAGATCCGGCGCTCGCGTGGCCACGCGTCCAATAATTTTTCCAGACCCACCGCTTCGCCGATCTCGGGCACGGTCAGCCGCGCCGATTGTTCTGCCGCTTCCGCCGCGTTGGCCAATAGTCGCTCCCGGTTGATGCGCGTGACGATGGTGCGGCGGGTGAAGACCGGCTGCAGTTTCGCCGCCCCCAGTTCCGTCGCTTTCTGGACCAGATAATCCGACGGCGTCTTCTTGACCGGCGCGAAGACCAGCCAAATATCCGGCACGCCAGCCTGGGCCTCTGTTTGCGCGCGAAGCGCGACCGTAGCGCCGCGCTTGGACGTGGCGCTGACTTCACCCTGCCATTCTCCGTCGCGGCCATTGAACAGCAGCACGCGATCGCCCACCTTTGCGCGCATGACGTGGAGCAGATAGTGACCTTGCCCCTCACCCAGGATCACCGTGCCGCCGGGTTCCAGGTTCGCGGTCACAAAAAGCCGGGTGCGTCCGCCCGCTTCTTTCAAATCGGAAGCCATGCCACACTTGAGACAGCATGAGCCTTTCCTCGCAAGCCCCCGCCGACGCCGTGGCCCAAAGCTGGGTCGAGACAGCGCCCAGGCCCTTGCGTCCCTATCTGCAATTGATGCGGCTGGACCGGCCGATCGGCTCCTGGCTGCTGTTTTGGCCCTGCGTCTGTGGCCTGGTCCTGGGCGCGATGGCCGATGAGCGCAGCTTCATGGAATGGCGCGATCTTTATTATGTGCTGCTGTTCGGGATCGGCGCGGTGGTGATGCGGGGCGCGGGCTGCGCCTTCAATGACATCGTGGATCGGAAGTTTGACGCGCAAGTGGCGCGCACCCGCGGGCGGCCCATCCCTTCGGGGCGGGTCAGCGTGGTGGCCGCTGCGATTTTTACCATCGCCCTGGCATTGACCGGGCTCGCCATCCTGCTTCAGTTCAACCGTTTCACCGTGATGCTGGGCGTCGCCTCACTGGTGCTGGTCGCGATCTATCCCTTCATGAAGCGCATCACCTGGTGGCCGCAGGCCTGGCTGGGTCTTACCTTCAATTGGGGCGCGCTGATGGGCTTTGCCGCCCAGACCGGGCGGCTCGATCTGCCGGATCTGTTTCTCTATGCCGGGTTGTTTTTCTGGACCCTGGGCTACGACACCATCTACGCGCATCAGGACAAAGAAGATGACGCGCTGATCGGCGTCAAATCCACCGCCCGCCTTTTGATGAGTCAAAGCGGAACATGGATTCTGCGTTTCTACGCCGCCTGTTTCACGCTGGTGCTTGCGGCAGGCTTCGCCGAGCATGCCGGCTGGCCCTTCGCACTGGTGATGCTGGCGGCGGGCGCGCATCTCCTCTGGCAGGTGCGCCGGCTCGATATCAACGACAACATCCTCTGCCTTCATCTGTTTCGCGCCAACGCCACCACCGGCGCGCTGTTCGCGGCGAGCTTCGCCATCGCCGCCTGGGTCGGATGAACAGCGACCAGTTCATCCGCGACAATACCGAGTTGCTTGCTCCGCCTTTGGTGCCAGAGATCAAACTGCATCTGGCCAGCGAAGTGGTGCCGCTGTGGCGCAAGACCGAAGAAGAACTTCTTCAGATCGGCGTGCCGCCGCCTTATTGGGCGTTCGCCTGGGCGGGTGGACAGGCGCTGGCCCGTTATGTGCTGGATCATCCCGAAATTGCCAAAGACAAGCGCGTGCTGGATTTCGGGGCGGGATCGGGTTTGGTCTCGCTGGCGGCCGCCAAAGCAGGCGCCCATCATGTGATTGCCGCCGACATCGATCCGTTTGCCGTAGCGGCAATTTCCCGCAACGCGAAAGCCAATGCGCTCACCGTCGAAGCTGTGGACAAAGACATGATCGGCAGCCGCGAGACGTTCGACCTGATCCTGGTCGGCGACATGTGCTACGAGCGGCCCTTGGCGGAACGGCTGATGGCGTGGCTGAAAGAAATGCAGGCTGACATTCTATTGGGCGATCCCGGCCGCAGCTATTTCCCCAAGACCGGCCTTATCCGCCTCGCCACATATAACGTGCCCACCACGCGGGAGCTGGAGGATCGCGAGATCCGCGAGACCAGCGTTTGGCGGCTGGACCGCGACTAGCTGCTCTGCCATGGTGCCGGGGCCGACAGGGGGACTAGATATGGTGGACATTTCGGAAGATCCGCTCAA
>DATKPL010000146.1:0-3086 GCA_035524155.1 Rhizomicrobium sp. | reverse complement strand
CTTCAGCGCCTTGCTGAGCACGAACTTGGTCTGCGGCATCACGCTTTCGGCGGCATCCACCAGAAGCACCACGCCATCCACCATCGAGAGGATGCGCTCCACCTCGCCGCCGAAATCGGCATGACCCGGCGTATCGACAATGTTGAGGCGCGCACCCTGCCATTCGACCGACGTGCATTTGGCCAGAATGGTGATGCCGCGCTCGCGTTCCTGATCGTTGGAATCCATCGCGCGCTCGGCCATGTGCTGGTTCTCGCGCACCGAACCGGATTGCTTGAGAAGCTGGTCCACCAAGGTGGTCTTGCCATGGTCGACATGGGCGATGATGGCGATGTTGCGGATTTCCATGAATCAAATTTCTGGCGGTTCGGGAGCGGGGGCTTATAGACAGGGCGCGCCGCGCCCGCAATCCGGGCCCTGTCACAAATAATTCTGTGCTGTATCAATGTATTACGCGACAGAACGCGGGCGCAGCCGATCAAAGGGGCCTACCAGCAGCAGACCGGCCAGATAACCGCCCACATGGGCTTCCCAGGCAATCTGTCCCAATTCGCCCGGGCCAAGGCCAAATCCGGTGAGACCGGCGGCCAGATTGATCGCCAGCCAGATCACCGTGAATATCACGATTTGCCGGGAGAAGATCGGCGCCAGTTCGTCATCGCCCCCCACGGCCCAGGGCGCTTGCGTGGGCAGAAGCCGCATGCCCGCACCCATCAAGCCGGAGATGGCGCCGGACGCGCCGATCACGGGCATGAGCGAGGCCCAATTGAACGCCAGATGGGTCGCCGCGGCGGCGATGCCGCAGATCAGGAAAAAGCCCAGAAACAATGCGCCGCCAAGGCGGCGCGCCACGATCGGCCCAAATGCCAGAAGCCAAAGACTGTTGATCGCCAGATGAGTGAAGTCGTTGTGAAGCGCCATATAGCTCACGAACGGAATCGCGCGATCGAAGATGCTGCCGGGATCGATATTGTGCGCGGCCAGAAAAGCGTGGCTGTAGCGGGCGGGAATGAAGGCGAAGCGATTGATGATGCGGTCGGACAACGCCTCGGGCAGCATCCAGCGCGCGGTATGGGCGGCGGCAAGAACGAGGATCAGCCCCGCCACCACGCCGGGGATGCGGAAGATCGGCTGGCGGGTCCAGGGATTGGATGGCTGGGACTGAAGGAAAGACATGGCCTATATCTAAGGGTTCCACGGCTCCGCGCAATGGCGGGGCCAAAAGCAGCCGCAGGTTCCATCATCTTCCGGGATTTTTGCGTTTTTGAGGCGCAGATAGTATTCCGGCTTTTTACGGCCTATCGCTTCGCTATTTGAGGGTTTTTTCATGCCCTGCCGCTTCGCCATTTGAGGGCTTTTTTATGCCCTATCGCTTCGCTATTTGAGGGCCTGTATGCCTCCATTGCCCATCGATCTTGCTGCTTTCGACGCCGCGCCGCTGGCGCGCGAGCCTTTCCCCTACGCGATGGTGCCGCACTTCGTGCGGAGCGGCGCAATGGGCGCGATCAATGCCGATTATCCCTTGGTCACGCATCCCGGTTCTTTTCCGCTGCCCACCTTGGAATATGGCCCTGCCTTCGCGGACTTCATCGCCGCCATCCAGGGACCGGAATTCACGCGGGCAGTGGAGAAAAAACTGGGCGTCGACCTGACCGATCGGCCCACCATGGTGACGGCGCGCGGCGTCTCGGCGGCGCGTGACGGCCAGATCCATACCGACAGCCGCACCAAGCTGATCACCGTGCTGATCTATATGAACAATGCCTGGGAAGCGAAGACTGGCCGTTTGCGCCTGCTGCGCGGACCCGACAATCTGGAGGATGTGATCGCGGAAGTACCGCCCGATGAAGGCACGCTCTTGATCTTCAAGAACGAGCCCAATGCCTGGCACGGCTTTCATCCCTTTGAGGGGCCGCGCCGGGTGATTCAGCTTAATTGGGTAACCGACAAAGGCGTGGTGTGGCGCGAACAGAACCGCCACAAAGTGAGCGCGTTTTTCAAACGCTTACGTGGGCGAGAAGCGGCATCCGACAGGATGTGAGCATGTCCAGTGGACATGCGAAAGCGACGAGCGCCCGAAGCGCAAGCGGAGGGCGGGTGCTTCAGGCCTTGGGCGGATAATCATGCCATTCACCCGCGAGATCGCGGATGCGATGGCCGGTTTCGGTCTTCACCACATGCTGTGCGTCCAGCGGCACCTTGCCGAAGCCGCCGGGCAGATCGAGCACATAAAGCGGTTGGGCCAGTCCTGAAATCTTCGCGCGCAAATCCCGCGTCAATGCCAAGCCATCCTCGATGCCGATGCGGAAATGGGACGTGCCGCGGGCGAGATCCGGGTGATGCAGATAATAAGGTTTGACACCGGCTTCGAGGAAGGCGCGCATCAGCGATGCCAGCGTCTTCACATCGTCATTCACGCCTTTGAGCAACACCGTCTGGCTCACCAGTTTGACGCCCGCTTTCGCCAGCCGCGCGATGGCAGCACGCGCGTCGTTGCTCAGTTCTCGTGGATGGTTGGCATGGATCGCAACCCAAGCGGTGATGCCGGGCGCGAACAGCGCGGACGACAACTCTTCCGTCACGCGATCGGGCTCAACCACTGGCACGCGCGTATGCCAACGGACGATCTTCACATGGCCCATGTCGGCCAGGGTTTGCGTGATCTGGCGCATGCGGCGTGAACTGAGAATAAAAGGATCGCCGCCGGTGAGGATCACTTCCCAGATTTCGGAATGGCCTTTGATATAGGCGACTGCGTCCGCCAGTTCGGCGGGCGACAATGCACCTTTGCCGGGTCCCACCATCTCGCGGCGAAAACAGAAGCGGCAATAGACCGGACAGGCATTGACCGCCTTCAAGAGGACGCGATCGGGATGGCGATGGACAATGCCTTTGACCGGCGCATGCGCCTCGTCGGCGATAGGATCGAGCAATACTTCCGGCGTGACATGCAACTCCGCCACATCGGGCAGGAACTGGCGCGCGATGGGATCGGCGGGATCACTTGGGTCCATCAAGGCGCGCGCGGCAGGCGAAACCGCCACGGCGTATTTGCGCGCCACGTCTTGAATCGTCACGGCCTGAAT
>DATKPL010000145.1:0-2640 GCA_035524155.1 Rhizomicrobium sp. | reverse complement strand
GCTGACCGAGACGCTTCTGCTCTATGCTGCCCGCGCCGACCATGTGCGCCGCGTGATCGGCCCGGCCTTGCTGGCTGACAAATGGGTGATCTCGGACCGCTTCAACGATTCCAGCTATGTCTATCAGGGCATCGGCCGGGGCGTGCCGCGCGAGACGATCCGGCGCATCGATTCGGTGGTGCTGGACGACTTCAAGCCCGATTTCACCCTGGTGCTGGACATCGATGTGGACACCGGCCTGAAGCGGGCCGGCGCGCGGGGCGGCAAGGAAACGCGCTTCGAGAATTTCGACCGCGAATTCCATGAAAGGCTGCGCCAGGGCTTCATCGACATCGCCAAGCGCCATCCCGACCGCTGCGCCCTGATCGATGCCGGCGGGACGCCGGACGAGGTGGCTTCGGCCATCTGGGTCGCGGTTTCACGGCGATTTTCCCTCTAGTCTTGGTTCTGATGCGGTGACGCGGTAGGGAAAGTCATGGCCAAACGCGCCCGCAACAGCGAACCCGACGACAGCGACCGGATCGAAGGATTCCCGCATCCGCGCGAGACCCAGATTCTTGTCGGCCAGGATGTGGCGCTGGGGCGCGCCGCCCGCGCCATTCGCGGCGGCAAGCCGCCCCAGGGCTGGCTGATCTCGGGCCCGCCGGGCATCGGCAAAGCCACCATGGCCTATCGCATCGCCCGCTATCTATTGGCGTATGGCGCGCGCGATACCGGCGCGGCCGATCTTTCGGTTCCCGCCAACGACCCCAATGCCATTCAGGTGACGGCGGGCTCGCACCCCGGTCTGTTGGTCTTGAAGCGCGGCATCAACGAGCGCACCGGAAAGCCGATGACGGAATTGCCGGTGAGCGAAGTGCGCCGCCTGGCCGGTTTTTTCGGCATGACCTCGGGCGCGGGCGGCTGGCGTGTTGCCATCGTCGATACCGCCGACGACATGAATGACAGCGCCGCCAATGCGATCCTGAAATTGCTGGAAGAGCCGCCGTCGCGCGCCATGCTGATCCTTCTCACCAACCGGCCGGGCCAGCTTCTGCCCACCATCCGCTCGCGCTGCCAGCGGCTGGATTTGCGCCCACTGGACGAAAAGACGGTGGCGGACGCATTGAAGACCTGGCTGCCCGACGCCGCTGCGGACGAACGCACATCCCTGGCGCGGCTATCGGGCGGCTCGATCGGCGCGGCGCTGAGCCTGGCGGACGGCGAGGGCCGTGAATTGGCAGCCGAAGCCGACCGGTTGATCGAAAGCGCATCCGCGCCGGATGTGATCGCGCTTCTGGCCCTGGGTGAGCGGCTCTGGCGCATCCGCGACGGGCTTTCGCGTTTTGGCGATTTCCTGACCGAGGCGCTGGCGGCGCGCATCCGCGCCCGCGCCCACCAGTCATCGCAGAATCTGCGCGCCTGGACGTCGCTGCTGGCGCGGCTGGAAGAGGCTTTCGCCCGCGCCCGCGGCCTCAATCTGGAACCGCGCCAGACCGTACTCAGTGCCGCGCGCGAACTGGCGCAGACATCGCGCCGGGCAGGAGCGATCTGATGCTGGTGGACAGTCACTGCCACCTGGATTTTCCCGAATATGCGGGGAAGCTGGACGAAGTGGTGGCGCGCGCCCGCGATGCCGGCGTGGGCGCCTGCGTTTCCATCGGTACGGAGTTGAAGCGCTTCCCCGGCGTGCGCGCGGTGGCGGAGCGGTTCGACAATGTCTGGTGCAGCGTGGGCATCCATCCGCACGAGGCCGAGAATGAACTGCTTTCGGATGCAGAGCTTCTGCTGAAGGAAACCAGGCATCCGAAAGTGGTGGGGATCGGCGAAACCGGCCTGGATTATTTCTACGAGCATTCGCCCCGCGAAAAACAGATCGCCAATTTCCGCGCCCACATCCAAGCGGGACGCGAAAGCGGGCTGCCGGTGATCGTGCATACCCGCGACGCGGACGACGACACCATCCGCGTGCTGCAGGAGGAGATGGGGAAGGGCGTCTTTACCGGCCTGATCCATTGTTTCACCGGCACGCAGAGGCTGGCGGACGAGTCTTTGAAGCTGGGCCTCTATATCTCCATCTCGGGCATCGCCACCTTCAAGAAATCCGATGCATTGCGCGACGTGATCAGGACCGTGCCGCTGGACCGCCTGCTGGTGGAAACTGACGCGCCATTCCTGGCACCGGTGCCGCACCGGGGCCAGACCAACGAACCCGCCTATGTCGTGCACACCGCCAAAACGGTGGCCGAACTCAAAGGCGTGAGCGAGGAAGAACTGGCGCGCGCCACCACAGACAATTTCTTCCGCCTGTTCTCCAAAGTGAAACATCCAACCCATGCGTGACAGTTTGCAGGTTCGCATTTTGGGCTGCGGATCTTCGGGCGGCGTGCCGCGCCTGGGCGGCCCGGACGAGGCCGGCAATTGGGGCGTCTGCGATCCCCACAACCCCAAGAACCGCCGCCGCCGCTGTTCCATCCTGGTGAAGCGTATTTCCGGCATGGGTGAAACCCGCATGCTGGTGGACACATCGCCCGACCTGCGCGAGCAGCTTCTGGATGCGCGTGTGGGACGCCTGGACGGCGTCCTGATCACCCACGATCATGCCGACCAGACCCACGGAATGGACGATCTGCGCGCCATCACGCTCAACGCCCACAAGCG
>DATKPL010000144.1:0-3218 GCA_035524155.1 Rhizomicrobium sp. | reverse complement strand
ATCCTGCCGCGCTTGCGGAAGCCGCCAGCCTGGAACGCGGCCGCATAGTCGCCGCAGCCAAGGCGTTGCGCGAGACCGGGATCCCCTGCCCCGCCGTCAGCGTGGGCTCCACGCCCACCGCACTCTCATCCCGCTCCTACGATGGCGTCACCGAACTCCGCGCCGGGGTCTATATGTTCTTCGACGTGGTTCAGACCGATATCGGGGTTTGCGGCATCGACGATATCGCGCTTTCGGTGCTTGCCACCGTGATCGGCCACCGCAAGGACAAGAACTGGATCATCACCGACGCCGGCTGGATGGCGCTCTCGTCCGATCCCGGCCAAGGCGGCCATTTCGGCCTGGCGTGCGACGCACAAGGAAACCCCTATCCCGACCTGGTGGTGCTGGGCACCAACCAGGAGCACGGCATCGTAGGCATCAAGCCCGGCTCGTCCGCGCCGCTCCCCGCGCTTCCCATCGGCACGCGCCTGCGCATCCTGCCCAATCATGCCTGCGCCACGGCCGCCCAGCACGACCAATATTATCTGCTGGACAGGCAAAATGATGTCACCGGAACATGGCCGCGCTTCCGGGGCTGGGATTGAAAGCAGCCCCGGGTTGCGATCCACTCGCCCCGCTACCCCACCAGGACTTCCCATGAACCGCCTGCTTCTTATGTCCGCCGCATCGCTCTGCCTCGCCGCCACGGGTGCCTTGGCCGATGAAGGCATGTGGACTTTCGACAATTTTCCTCTCGCCGCGGTCAATCAGGAATATAGCCTGCATATCGACCAGGCGTGGCTGGACCGCGTGCGCAACGCGTCCGTGCGCTTGTCGAGCGGCTGCTCAGCCTCCGTGGTCAGCGCCGACGGCCTGGTCCTCACCAATCATCATTGCGTGCGCGACTGTGCCCAGGAACTGTCCAGCGCCAGCAAGGATTATGTGAAAGACGGCTTCCAGGTCGCCCGGCGCGAAGACGAAAAACTCTGCCCCGGCATGCAGGCCGAAATCCTCACCGCAATCACGGACGTCACCGACCGCGTCACCAAAGCCGCGGCGGGTAGAAGCGGCCAGGATTTCATCCGCGCGCGCGACGGCGAGATCGCCACGGTCGAGAAAGAAGGCTGCGCCGGCAAGGAAGACAAATTCCACTGCCAGGTGGTCACGCTCTATCAAGGCGGGCAGTACAAGCTCTACACCTATCGCAAATATTCCGATGTCCGGCTGGTATTCGCACCCGAAGGGCAGACCGCCTTCTTCGGCGGCGATCCCGACAATTTCAATTTCCCCCGTTACGACCTGGATTGCTCCTTCGTGCGGCTTTACGATGACGGCAAGCCGGTCAGGACGCCGGATCATCTGACCTGGAGCGTGGCGCCGCCTATCAAGGACGAGCCCATCTTCATCTCCGGCAATCCCGGCTCGACCCAGCGCCTTCTGACCGCGGATCAGCTGCTAAGCATGCGCGATTTGGCGCTGCCGGAAACTTTGCTTCTTCTGTCGGAGTTGCGCGGCCGGCTGATCCGCTTCACCGAGGAAAGCGCCGAACATAATCGCATCGCCAATGATCTTCTGTTCGGCATCGAGAACAGCTTCAAGGCCTATCATGGCGAGGAAAAGGCCCTGGTCGATCCCGCGCTGATCACTGCCAAGCGCGCGGCCGATGCCGACCTCAAGGCGCAAGTGGCGAAGAACGCGTCGCTGGCCGCCGATATAGGCGACCCCTGGAGCGACATCGCCAAGGTCCAGGCCGATTACCACGCGCTCTATACGCCCTATGGCATGATGGAGACGCGCGCGGGGTTGGGGTCCGACCTGTTCCTCTTCGCCCGGACCCTGGTGCGCGCGGCCCAGGAAAAAACCAAGCCGAATACCGAGCGGCTGCCGGAATATACCGACAGCAGGCTGACGCTGTTCGGCAAGCGCATCCTCGACCCCCAGCCGATCTATCCCGACCTCGAACAGGTAACCTTGGAATTCTGGCTGTCGAAGCTGCGCGAAAATCTCACGGCCGACGCGCCCGGCACCAAGATCTTCCTGGGCAAGGATTCGCCGGAAACCCTGTCCGCGCGTTTGGCGCAATCGAAGCTGGGCGATCCTGCCGTGCGCAAGGCATTATGGGATGGGGGGATGGCGGCGATCCGGGCTACCAACGATCCCATGATCAAATTCGTGCTCGCCACCGACCAGGCCTCGCGCGACATCCGCAAGCAATATGAGAATCGCGTCTTGGGTCCCACCGATCGTGCTGCGCAAAAGATCGCCCGTGCGCGCTTCGCCATCTACGGCACCCATGTCTACCCCGATGCGACCTTTTCGCTGCGCCTTTCCTACGGCAAGGTCGAAGGCTGGACCGACAATGGCGTCACAGTCCCACCGTTCACATACTACAAGGGCCTGTGGGAGCGGGCGACCGGTCAATTCCCGTTTGAGCTGGCGCCACGCTGGCAGGCGGCCCAGAACAAGGTCAATCCCGACACGGTGCTGAATTTCGTCACCGACAATGACATTATCGGCGGCAATTCCGGCTCGCCCGCGGTGGACGCCAAAGGCGAGGTCTTGGGTGCGGCGTTCGACGGCAATATCGAAAGCCTGGGTGGCGCCTTCGGCTTCGATGATCGCGTCAACCGCACGGTGATCGTCTCGACGGCCGCGATCAGCGAAGCACTGCGCAATGTCTATGGCGACGAGATGCTGGCCGCCGAACTGGAGGGCCGGCGCCCCTGAGCGGTGCCGCCTAGTTGCCGAAAGGTGAAATGCGGACGCCGAGGTGGGTGGCGCTCTGCACCGGCGTCATGCCGGCCGATACGTCCATGTCCACATTGTTGTCCTGGTGATAGGGCGGAAGAGCCTGGGCCATGCCGGTCTGGATCGCCGCCGGATATTCGGTGCAGCCCGTCACGGCCATCAGCGCAACCGCAGCAGTCCCCAGAAGCATCAGTTTCATAATGTCCGCCCCATTTGATGGATGGCGATTTATCCCGCCAGACCGGGTTTTTTCAAGAGCCGCCCGGACGGGCCACGTTTCGGAAGGAAGTTGGCTCTGTAAGCTTACAGGGCTGGGCGTATGTACGGTTTGGTACCGCGATAAAGGGCTGGAAGCGCGGGTTTTTTACGGATAGATCGGCCCCCGCTTTTCTCCGATGGAACCCGTGTATCCGGAAACTTTTAGGTAGATTTAAACTTATCACGGCACTCTCGTCGCAGAGGCCAAGACCTCACCCCCCACCCTTTTT
>DATKPL010000143.1:0-2795 GCA_035524155.1 Rhizomicrobium sp. | reverse complement strand
CGGAAGAACGCCAGGCCTTGCGCGACATGGTGGGCAAGCAGGCTTTCCGCGCGCCGTTCCGCAACACGACGGTATTGGAATTAGCGCGCCGCATGGTGGAGATCTCCGGCGAAGGCTTGCGCCGCCGCGCCAGCCTGGATGGCGCCGGCATGAGCGAGGACGGTTTTCTCAATCCCCTGCGCGAATTGGTGGCGCGGGGCCAGACGCGCGCCGATGAACTGCTCCATTCCTTCCGGAATGAGTGGAAGGGCGACATGACCCGCCTCTTCAGCGAATATAATTTTCTCTAAGAGCGGTCAGCGCCGCCTTTTGCGCGCGCCGGCAAGCAGGACCGCACCCATCGCGGCCATCAGTACGCCGTTGCGGATCCATACGCCGCGTCCCAGCATGGTGCTTTCCAGCGGCCAGTGAATGATATCGGCACCTTGCAGCGCAAAGAATATCCCGAACACAATCAAAAGTGCCCCCAAGACCGTCAGGATGCGCTTGAGCATCAATCCCTGCCGTTCGGCAAAGGGATGAATTCCTGGTCGTCGCCGGGAATGGTGCCGAAGCGGCCGGAGCGCCAATCGGCCTTGGCCTGTTCGATGCGCTCCCGCGACGAGGAAACGAAATTCCACCAGATGTGACGCGGCCCGTCGAGCGGCGCGCCACCCAGAAGCATCACGCGCGCATCGCCATTGCCGAACAAGGTGACGGTCTCGTTCTTTTCCAGGAACAACATCGCGCCAGGACCATGGGTGTCCACACCATTTTCACCACCGATCTGGAGTTCGCCTTCGACGATGAAGAGCGCGCGTTCCTCATGATCGGGCGTGACGGTGAAGCTGCCGCCCGGCTCGAAACGCGCCTCGGCATAGAAAATGGGCGAGAATACTTTGACCGGCGAAGCAAGACCGAAGGCTTCGCCCGTGATCATGCGCAGCAGCACGCCCTTTTCATTGCGTTCGGGCAGCGCGTCGGCGGCAAAATGCTGAAACCCAGGTTCGGCCTCCTGGTCCTTTTGTGGCAATCCCACCCAGGTCTGGATGCCATGCAGGCGATGGCCGCGCGCGCGTAAGTCCGGACCGGTGCGCTCGGAATGGGCGATGCCGCGCCCCGCGGTCATCCAGTTCACCGCGCCGGGCGTGATCTCCTGCACCGAACCAAGCGTGTCGCGATGCATCTGCGCGCCCTCGAACAGATAGGTGACGGTGGCAAGCCCGATATGGGGATGGGGGCGAACATCCACGCCCATCCCGGGCGGAAAATCCACCGGCCCGAAATAATCGAAGAACACGAAAGGCCCGATGCTGCGCCGCGCCGCCTGGGGCAGGATTCGGGCGACGACGAAACCATCGCCCAGATCGTGACGCTTGCCGATGATCGGGATCATGGAACGAGCCTACTCACCAATCCGGGATGATGAAACCGCCTTCGGCATCTTTTGTGATGGATTTGACCCAGAGTACGGCGCTGGTGAGCAGCACGCCGTAAAGATGGGGAAAATCCTCGCCGCGTGACGGCGAATGCTCCCAGGTCAAAAGCCGGCCCAGCCGCAAGGGATCAACCGCGATCAGAAGCAGATCGTCCTGGCCGGCATAATGGCGCCTGAGCGTTTCCGGCAATTGCGCGGCGGTCGATAAATGCATGAAACCGTCGGCCCGATCATGGGGGGAGCCTTCATAGGCGTCGGTGATCTCGGCCCACTCGGCGCGCGGCACGATCTTGAAGATCGGATCAGCCATCGCGGCTCCAACGCCACCGCCAACCGCCCTCTGTCTTGGCGTGGCCGATCAGGACGAACGGTATCAATACCGCGGGCAGGCCCAGCGCGATCAGAAGCAGCCGCTGTCTGTCGTCGCGCACGAAATCAGCGCCAAATGCCAGCGCCGCGATAAAAAAAGCGAGGACAATGGTGAACACCCAGCCCTGCCAGGTATTGGGCGTGGCGCCGTAACCGAATTGTTTTTGACGAAACCAATAACGCGGCATCAGGCTGCGGTTCCACCAACCGTTAAGCCATCAAGCCGCAATGTCGGCTGGCCCACGCCCACCGGGATGCTCTGGCCGTTCTTGCCGCAGGTGCCAACGCCGGTGTCGAGCTTCATGTCGTTGCCGATCATGCTGACGCGGGTGAGCGATTCCGGGCCCGAGCCGATCAGGGTTGCACCCTTGATCGGCGGGCCCAGCTTGCCATCCTCGATGGCGTAGGCCTCGGTGCAGCTGAAAACGAATTTGCCGTTGGTGATGTCGACCTGGCCGCCGCCGAAATTGGTGGCGTAGATGCCGTGTTTCACGCTGGCCAGGATTTCACCGGGGTCCTTGTCGCCCGCCAGCATGTAGGTGTTGGTCATGCGCGGCATCACGCTGGCGGCGAAGCTTTGCCGCCGTCCATTGCCGGTGGGCTTCATGCCCATCAGCCGGGCATTCTGCCGGTCCTGCATATAGCCTTTGAGGATGCCGTCCTCGATCAGCACAGTGCGGTGGGTGGGCGTGCCTTCATCGTCGATCGACAGCGAACCGCGGCGGCTGTCGAGGGTGCCGTCATCCACCACGGTCACGCCAGGTGCCGCAACGCGTTCCCCCAGAAGTCCGGCGAAGGCGGACGTCTTCTTGCGGTTGAAGTCGCCTTCCAGGCCGTGGCCGATGGCCTCGTGCAGCAGGATGCCGGGCCAGCCCGGACCCAGCACCACGGTCATCTCGCCGGCGGGGGCGGGGACCGAGGTGAGGTTCACCAGCGCCTGGCGCAGTGCCTCGTCGATGGCGCCCTGCCAGTATTGCGGATCGAGATAGGCCTCATAGCCGCTTCTTCC
>DATKPL010000142.1:0-2713 GCA_035524155.1 Rhizomicrobium sp. | reverse complement strand
GGCATCACCGATGGGATCGATGCGGCCTTCGACATGGGTGATGTCGTCATCCTGGAAACAGCGCAGCACATGGGCCACCGCGTCCACTTCACGGATGGTGGCCAGGAATTGGTTGCCCAGGCCCTCGCCCTTGGAGGCGCCGCGCACCAGACCGGCGATATCCACGAAAGTGATGCGGGTGGGAATGATCTCGGCGGACCCCGCGATCCTGGCCAAGGTTTCGAGGCGCGGATCGGGCACCGCCACATCGCCCACATTGGGCTCGATGGTGCAGAACGGATAGTTCGCCGCCTGCGCCGCCGCGGTCTGGGTGAGGGCATTGAACAGTGTGGACTTGCCCACATTGGGAAGACCGACAATGCCGCATTTGAATCCCATTATTCTTCGACTTTCTTGGTTTCAGGCTTCGGTTGTTTTTCGGTTTTCGGCTTGGTGAGAAGCGCCACTTTGCTCATGAAGGCGGTATCGTCGTCCTTGGCTAGAAGCGGCGCGGCTTCGACCATGGCCATGACCAGCGGCCGCAGCCAATCGATATCTTCCTTCGAGAAATTCTGCAGCACATGCGCGGCCACCAGCGACTTCTCGCCGGGATGGCCCACGCCCACCCGCACGCGGCGATAATCCGCGCCCAATGTGGCGGTGATGGAACGCAGGCCGTTCTGGCCCGCATCGCCGCCGCCGGTCTTCACCTTGATCTTGCCGGCGGCGAGGTCGATTTCGTCATGGATCACCACCAGCGCCGCCAGGGGCAGTTTGAAAAAGCGCAAGGCCGCGCCCACGCTCACGCCGCTGTTGTTCATGTAGGTTTGGGGCTTGAGCAGATAGACCTTGCGTCCCGCCAAAGTCCCTTCGGACAAGAAGGCCTCGAACTTGGCCTTCCACGGCCCGAAACGGTAATGGGCATGGATCTCGTCGGCGACGATGAAGCCGGCATTGTGGCGGTTGCGCGCATAGCGCTCGCCGGGGTTTCCCAAACCCGCGATGAGAAGCGCATCCATGACGGAGACGCCTCCGCGTATGGGTAATTACTTCTTCGCCGGAGCAGCGGCGGGAGCCGCCTTGCCGCCGGCAGCCGCGCCCGCAGCAGGCGCAGCCGCACCGGCAGCCGGCGCCGCACCTTCGGCAGGCGCCGCACCTTCGGCCGGGACCGCTTCGGCGGCAGGGGCCGCGGCAGCGGCAGCAGCCGCACGCTGCTCTTCGATGACGCTGGTGGGCGCCACGATCGAGCAGATGGTGAAGTCGCGTTCGCGGATGGTGGGCTTGGCGCCTTCGGGCAAGGTCAAGGCCGAAATATGGATCGATTCATTGATGTCGAGCTTGGAGACATCAACCAAGATCTCGTTGGGAATCTTGTCGGCCGAGAGGATCAATTCCATCTCGTGGCGCACCACATTCAGCACGCCGCCCTTCTTGAGGCCGGGCGACTCGCCCTGGCCCTTGAAGTGGACGGGAATTTCCAGACGCACAGTGGCGCCTTCGGCCAGGCGCATGAAATCGACATGCACGGGGCGGTCGCTCACGGGATCGAGCTGAAGCTGGCGCGGGATCACGCGGGTCTTCTTGCCGTTCACGTCCAGCATCAGAAGCGTGGTGAGGAAAGCGCCCTTCTCGATATGGCGCTCAAGCGTGCGGCCATCGACGTTGACGGTTTCGGGCTCGCCCTGGCCGCCATAGATCACGCCGGGAATCTGGCCGTTGCGGCGCGCCTGGTAAGCCGGACCCTTGCCGCGACCTTCGCGTGCTTCCGCCTTAAGTTCTTGAACCTGCGCCATTTTCCTGATCCTTCACCACCGGCAAAGCCTGGACAAGCCCCGGAAAGGCGGGCTTTTAGCGGATGGGGGCGGCAAAGACAACCCGCTCCCCGCATAAGCGGGTCGCTGATTATTGCTGCCCCCTCCGGCCTTCGCAGCTTTGCTTTTGGCGCTCCGGCTCGCGCCTACGCGCCTGCAAGCGCTGCTACGGCCACCTCCCCCGCCAGCGCGCTAGCGCGCGCGCAGGGGAGGAAGGTCTTGGCCAAGCTTCGACATAATTGCGGCCTAGACGGGCTTGATGCCTTGCTGCTCCAGCGACTCGAGCACGGCGGGGCGGCCCTGCATCCGGGCCCGGTGGGCGGCCAGCCCGGGGAAGGGGGCGATGCCGCCCGCGCCCTCCCGCTCCAGCCAGCGGGCGAAGGTATAGAGATAGGGATCCGACGTCGTGTAGTGCGCGCCATGGACCCATTCGCGGCCGTCGGAAAGCTGTTCCTCGATCAAGCCCAATTGGGTTTTCAGATTCGCCGGAACCTTGGCCTTCATGTCGGCCTTGGCGGCATCGCTGTCGGCATAGCGCTCGGGCCGGAACAGATGGGCGAAAGTGATGTGGATGGTGGAGGCGAGATACAGATTGAAGGACTGCATCTGGAAGAAATCGAAGCCGTCTGAAGGTGCGAGTTCCGCCTTGGGGAAATTGCGGGCGATATAGCCTAACACCACCGGCACTTCGGTGAGGATGCCGCGATCGGTGGCCAGCGCCGGCACGCGGGACTTGGGATTGATGGCGAGGTATTCCGCCGTCTTCTGCTCGCCCTTCTGGGTGTCCACTTTCACCAGGTCGAACTCGGCACCCGCTTCATTCAGCGCAATATGCGGGGCCAGCGCACAAGTATTGGGAGCGAAGAACAATTTCAACATTAGTCAAATAGACTCGAAACACTGGCTTCGTTGTTGATGCGCCG
>DATKPL010000141.1:0-3434 GCA_035524155.1 Rhizomicrobium sp. | reverse complement strand
CGGCTTCTTCACCTTGGAGTGCTTGATGAAGTCGGCGGCGTCTTCCTCGGCGCTGCCGCCGATTTCGCCGATCATGATGATGGATTCGGTTTCCGGGTCCTTCAGGAACATCTCCAGCACGTCGATATGCTCGGTGCCTTTGACGGGATCGCCGCCAATACCCACGCAGGTCGTCTGGCCCAGGCCCACAGCCGTGGTCTGCCACACCGCTTCATAGGTGAGCGTGCCGGAGCGTGAGACGATGCCCACCTTGCCGCGGCGATGGATGTGACCGGGCATGATGCCGATCTTGCATTCGCCGGGCGTGATCACGCCGGGGCAATTGGGTCCGATCAGGCGGGATTTCGAACCGCAGAGCGCGCGCTTCACCTTGACCATGTCGAGCACCGGAATGCCTTCGGTGATGCAGACGATCAGAGGTACCTCGGCATCGATCGCCTCCAGGATGGCGTCGGCGGCGAAAGGCGGCGGCACATAGATGGCCGAGGCGTCGGCGCCTACCGCGTTCTTGGCTTCGCGCACCGTGTCGAACACGGGAAGGCCCAGATGGGTGGTGCCGCCTTTGCCGGGCGTGGTGCCGCCCACCATCTTGGTGCCATAGGCGATGGCCTGCTGGGAATGGAAGGTGCCCTGGTTGCCGGTGAAGCCCTGGCAAATGACTTTGGTGTTCTTGTCGACCAGAATGGACATTATTTCGAACCCTTGACGGCTTTCACCACCTTCTCGGCGGCATCGGCAAGATCATTGGCGGAGGTAATGGCGAGGCCGGATTTGGCCAGGATTTCCTTGCCCAATTCGACATTGGTGCCTTCCAGCCTGACCACCAGCGGCACTTTCAGCGACACTTCCTTGGCCGCGGCGACTATGCCTTCGGCGATGATGTCGCATTTCATGATGCCGCCGAAAATGTTGACCAGAATCCCTTTCACATTGGGATCGCTGACGATGATCTTGAAGGCGGCGGTGACTTTTTCCTTCGAGGCGCCGCCACCCACATCCAGGAAGTTAGCCGGCTCGCTGCCGTAAAGCTTGATGATGTCCATGGTCGCCATGGCCAAGCCCGCGCCATTCACCATGCAGCCGATCTCGCCGTCGAGCTTCACATAGGAGAGATCATATTTGGAGGCTTCCACCTCCATCGGATCTTCCTCGTCCAGGTCGCGCAGCGCCTGGATGTCCTTGTGGCGATAAAGCGCGTTGTCGTCGAAATTGATCTTGGCGTCGAGGCAGACGACCTTGCCGTCTTTGGTGACCACCAGCGGATTGATTTCCAGAAGGCTCATGTCCTTGGCGACGAAGGCGTCGTAGAGGCTCTTCACCACCTGGCCCATCTGCTTGGCGGTGTCGCCCTTGAGCTTGAGCGCGGCGGCGATCTCGTTGCCCACATAGGGCGAATAGCCGGCGGCGGGCTCGATCTGGAAAGTCTGAATCTTTTCCGGCGTCTTGTGCGCCACTTCCTCGATGTCCATCCCGCCTTCGGTGGAGGCAATGAAGGCGATGCGGCTGGTGCCGCGGTCGACCAGCGCGGAGAGATAAAGCTCGCGCTCGATCGCCGAGCCGTCTTCGATATAAAGGCGCTTGACCACCCGGCCATGCGGGCCGGTCTGGTGGGTGACGAGCGTCATGCCCAGCATGCGCTGGGCTTCCTTCCGCACATCCTCGATGGATTTGACCACCTTGACACCGCCGCCCTTGCCCCGGCCGCCGGCATGAATCTGCGCCTTCACCACCCAGACCGGGCCGGGCAGGCTTTCCGCCGCTTTGACCGCTTCTTCCACCGTGAAGGCGGGCTTGCCGTTAGGCACGGGCGCGCCAAAGCCGCGCAGGACGTCCTTGGCCTGATATTCATGAATATTCATGGGGGTTTCCGGAAGGGAGCTCGAAATTGCGCCGCACCATAGCAGCCGAAACTCACGGCGCAAGGCGACGGATTAAGCCTTTGTGCGACGCCCCGTCATGACCAGCAGCGCCAGGATCGCAAAGGGCGCGACCAGAATATGGGTCGCCCCGGCAAGATTGCGCGCGGCAAAGGGCAGCAGCCACAACAAAGTAAGCAGTGACAATTCGTAAGGCCGAAAGCCGCGCACTTTGCCTTCGGCCGCGATCAAGGCCAGCGCGGGCGCCAGCAGCATCAGGTCATAGTCCAGCGCGTAGGGGGTGGCGAGGAGGGTCGCGAGGCACAGGATCGCGCTCCGCGCCCCGAACAGGATGGGTTTCTGCCATGCCCATATCACCATGGCAGCCGAAAACAGGAAGACAGCGCCCTGCGCCGCATAGGCCAGCGCGACGGGCCCGCCCAGCAGCCGCACCTGAGAGAAGAAGGTCTGGATTTTCTCGAAGCCGGTCGCGCCCTGTTCCAGGATCACGGTGCGGGTGAAATGCGAGCCTGCGAAAAAAGCCGGCCAGATCTCGGGCCCGAACAAAAGCGTAACGGCGATGGCCAGAGCCAGAATCGTAGCGGCGGCGGCTGTGAATGTGCGCCAATAATGTCCGGCCGCCAGCGCCAGGGGAATCAGCACACCGAATTGCGGCTTGTAGGCGAGAAGCCCGAACAACAATCCTGCCACAAGCGGTCGCGTGTTGAGATTGGCAAGCGCACCGGCGAACAGGGCGGCGGTGAGAAAACCATTATGACCATGGGTGAGATTGACGAAGATGGCGGTGAAACCCAGGGCCACCGGCAGCCAGGCCAGTCCGTCCGTCCATTCCGGCATCGCACTTTTGCGGATCAGCGTCCGCATCGCCCATAGATAGAGAAGCAAGGTCGCGAGTTGCCAGACGATCAGCGCCGCGCCATACGGAAAAAGCGCCAGCGTCGCCGCCACCAGCAGAAAGAATGGCGGATAATGCCAGCCATAAAGCGGCGTCGTCGTGCCGAACAGCGCCTGTTCATTGTGCCACTGCGCCTTGATGTCGAAGGCGGTGGCGGCATGGCCATGCAGCGCCGCCACGCCGGCCGCATAAATGTTGGAGAAATCTGTGCCCAGTGGCCGGCCGGCATAATCATTCACGCCATGCGCGGTGAGGCCCAGAAACAGAATCGCCGCGGCGAAACCCGCCATCAACAACATGGGATAGGCGCGCAACACCCGCGCGTTCAGAAAGCGCCCGTCGCGCAGAGGCATCAGGAAAGCGGTCATGCGCCCATGATCTCCCGTGCTCTTTTAAGGAAGCCTTGCCGATATGGGACAGTTTTCCCTTTCCGTCCCGCGATGAGATGGTGGTGGAACCCGAATGGCGCGCGCAAAGCTGAGGGTAAATTCGCTTTGCGCTGGACCTGCCCCCCCGCCACGCCTTTCATGGCTTTTCAGGGTTACCGGACAAGCTGGCACGGCTTCTGCTCCGGTCCTCTCCAGATAAGAAAATCTGTTCCGTTCCGGGGCAGAGGGAATTGGTGGCGTGAAGCACAGGAATTCGCATCTTCTGGTGGGCTA
>DATKPL010000140.1:0-2200 GCA_035524155.1 Rhizomicrobium sp. | reverse complement strand
GGAAAACCGGTACCCACTTTTCCTGGAAGCGCTCCTGCTGATGGCGGCCTTTCCCTATTACGACAGCAGCGAACTCAAGACGCTGGAAGCCCAGGCCGACGCCATACTGGGTGCGTTCCGCGCGCGCGGCTATGTGCGCGAAGAACCGTCGGTGCTGCAGCCTGCCGATATTTTCCTGGACCGTTCGGGTGAGGAAATCCGCCGCCGCACATTCACGCTCACCGATCCTTCGGGCAGGGATTTGTGCCTCCGCCCCGATCTCACCATTCCCATCTGCCATCAGGCGGTGAAGGGTCACGCCAAATTTCCCGCCCGCATCTGCTACAACGGTCTGGTCTTCCGCCATCAGCCGTCCGAACCGCACCGCCCCACCCAGTTCTTCCAGGCGGGCGTGGAATTGCTGGGGCTGGACGACCGCGCGGCGGGCGAAACCGAAATCATGACTCTGGCGGTCGAAGCCCTGCGCGCCGCGGGCTTGAAGCATTTCACCGTCAAGATCGGCGACCTGGCGCTGTTCGGCGCGCTGGTCGATGCCCTGGATGTGCCCACGCAATGGCGCGCGCGGCTGAAGCGGCATTTCTGGCGGGCCGGTTATTTCGAGGCGCTGCTGGCGCGCATGACCCAAGGCGCGGCCAGCGATGCGCAGCGCCTGTTGGGGTCGCTGGGCGGCTTGAGCCAAAGCGAATCCCGCGCGGCCATAGAAGGCTTGATGGATCTGGTCGCCGATGCGCCGCAGGGCGCGCGCACGCGCGAGGAAATCGTCGAACGCCTGTTGGAACAGGCGGCGGACGCGGCGGCGCTCAGGCTCGATCCCAAGATCGCCGATGTGATCACGCGGCTTTTGGCGGTGTCGGGCACGGCGTCGCAAGCGCTGAAAGACATCGGGGCGCTCTGCAAGGGTGCAGGCATCGCGCTGGATGCGCCGCTGGCGGCGATGGAAGCGCGGCTCTCCGCGCTCGCGTCCCTGGGCATCGCTGCCGACCGGGTGAGCTTCGCCGCCCGCTTCGGCCGCAACATGGAATATTACACCGGCTTCGTCTTCGAACTGTGGGCGCGCGACAAGGAAGGCCCGGTACAGCTGGCGGGCGGCGGGCGCTATGACACGCTGTTGGAAATGCTGGGCGCCGACCGTCCCGTGCGCGCGGTGGGCTGCTCCATCCGTACCGAGCGCGTGCTGGCCGCGCGCCGCCAGGAAGGAGGCGCGTGATGACATCGCTCACGCTCGCCATTCCCTCCAAGGGCCGGCTCAAGGACGATTGCCACGCCTATTTCGCCGATGCCGGCGCGTCGCTGAAACAGGCCGCGGGCGGGCGCGGCTATCGCGCCACCTTGGGCGGCTTTCCCGATATCGAGGTGCTGCTGTTGTC
Organism: Rhizomicrobium sp.; assembly: GCA_035524155.1. Classification (GTDB taxonomy): domain Bacteria; phylum Pseudomonadota; class Alphaproteobacteria; order Micropepsales; family Micropepsaceae; genus Rhizomicrobium. Next base: position 833 of record DATKPL010000140.1, on the reverse strand, counting down.
GGCGGGCGAGATCGCGGCATCGCTGATCGCGGGCGACGTGCATCTGGGCATCACCGGCGAAGACCTTTTGCGCGAGGCCGCGCCCGAGCTTTCCGGCCGCATCCACCTGGTGCGCCCGCTGGGTTTCGGCTTCGCCAATGTGGTGGTGGCGGTGCCGCAATATTGGATCGACGTCTCGACCATGGCGGACCTTGACGATGTCTGTGCCGCCTTCGCCCATCGCCATCGCCGCCGTTTGCGCATCGCCACCAAATACACCCAGCTGACACGGAGCTTCTTTGCCGGCACGGGCATCAGCGACTACCGCATCGTCGAAAGCGCCGGCGCCACCGAAGGCGCGCCCGCCGCCGGCACTGCCGAGGCGATCGTGGACATCACCACCACCGGCACCACGCTTGCCGCCAATGGGCTCAAGACCCTGGAAGACGGCACCATCCTGGAAAGCCAGGCGCAGCTGGCGGCATCGCTCGCCGCCGACTGGAACGAGGAGGCGAGGGCGGCCTGCGAGAATCTTCTGGCGCGGTTGAACGCCCGCGCCCGGGCCAAGACATCCCAGATTCTGCGCGTGCGCCTGGACGGTAAGGCCGAGAAACTACTGGAGAGTTTGGCCAAGAAGGTCAGCGCCACGGTCCTCTCGCGCCCCACCGATGCGGGCGGCGAATATTCGCTGCTGGTGCCGCGCGGCCAATTGATGGATGCGGTGGCGATGCTCCGTGCCGAAGGCGTCGATGCGCCGGCCACCACGCAGGACGCCGATTACGTGTTCGATACCGCCAATCCGCTCTATGCGGCGCTGGCGGAGCAATTGAAGGATGCACATCCATGACACGCGA
>DATKPL010000139.1:0-2791 GCA_035524155.1 Rhizomicrobium sp. | reverse complement strand
CGCGGCCTGGCGCTGGCGCCGGTGGAAATCGCCGTCCAGAAACAACAAGGCGATGTGAGCCGCGCGCGCCAGCGGCCCCATCCGCTTCTGCCGCGCATCACCGCGGAAGAGATCGCACGTCACGCAGCCTTTATCGCCAAGGAACTGGGCGACAAGGCGATCTGGTCCTGGGCTTGAACTTTACGCGTTGCCGGCGATGGGCGATTGTGCCGCCTGGCCCATCTTGGCCTGGTAGAGAGCCACGAAATCGATAGGCTCGATCATCAGGGGCGGCATCCCGCCATCGCGCACGACATCGGCGACGATGCGCCGCGCAAAGGGGAACAACATGTGCGGTGCCTGGATCAGGAGGATCGGCTGCATCGCCTCCTCCGGGATATTCGAGAGGCGAAACAGGCCGGCATAGGCAAGTTCCAGCAGGAACAGCTGGCGCTCTCCGTTCTTGGCATGCACGCGCAGCTTCAGCTCCACTTCAAAATGAAGCTCGTCGCCGCGCTTGGCCTGCACGTCGATGCCGAACTCGATCTGGGGCTGCTGGGTGAGGCCGGCGGGCGCGCCCGGATTCTCGAACGACAGGTCCTTGATGTACTGGCCCACGACCTGAAAATTGGGGAGCGAGGGTGTTCCCTCCGGGCCAGGCACTGCCGTTCCAACACTGCTCATGTCTCAATTCCCGTAAATGACGGCGCGCGCTACCATGCGGGATGGCACCCTGACAAGAAGCGGGGCGTTATCCATGGATGGCCTCCCGGCTGCCGCTGGGCCTTATGCTGGACCAGGGGGGGTTCTGGGGCTAGGGTTTGACAGGTTTGGACCGCCGACAATGCCAGACGCACAATTGATAGAAATCTTCATCGCCGCCATGGTTGCGGGCGTCATTTTGTTCCGGCTTTACACCATCCTGGGCCGGCGCACCGGCCATGAACCGCAGCCGCAGGACCGCCTTGCGCCGCCGCCCGCTGCGGCCAATTTGCGTGCCCTCCCGGCGGAACGGCCCAGCGAGCCCCAGGCGCGGTCCCTGTTCGATATCCAGCTGGCCGATCCCAGCTTCGAGACGGGACATTTCCTCAAGGGCGCGCGCTCGGCGTACGAGATCATCCTCAAGGCCTTTGCGGGCGGCGATCGCGCCAGCCTGAAGCCGCTTCTGTCGGACGAGGTTTATGGCGCCTTCGATGCGGAAATCGCCAAGCGGGCAGGCGCGCCCGCCGTCGAGACACTGGCCGGCATCACCGACGCTGAGATCGTCCATGCCACCTTGGAAAACAAGATTGCCGAGATCACGGTCTCGTTCCGCGCCCAGTTCGCCCATGGCGCGCCGGCATCGGGCGATTATGTCCAGCGCGATGTGACGGACATTTGGACCTTTGCCCGTCCGATCGGCGCGGCCAGCCCCACCTGGACGCTGGTCGCCACCAGCGGCGCCCTGCCCTGACGCGCAAGACTCCTGCTCTTGTCATTATCGCGCTGCTGCTGGCGGCGATTGCCGCCTGGTGGTTTACCAGGCCCGCGCCGCGTCTGGCGATGGTGTCTTTTTCCGACCTTCCCGCTTGGCAAAGCGCCGATCTGAAACCTGCCTTGGCGGCATTTCGCAGAAGTTGCGACGTCATCGACAAAAAGCCCGCCGGCGAGGCGATCAATGATTATGCCGGCACTGCGGGCGACTGGCAGAAAGTCTGCGCGCGAGTCTCGGACGATCCGCGCAGTTTTTTCGAAAAGAATTTCACGCCCTACAGGCTGGGCGGCGAAGGCCTGTTCACCGGCTATTACGAACCGGAAATTCGCGGCAGCCGGTTGCGCCATGATGCGTTCCAGACACCGGTCTATGGGCTGCCGGACGACCTGATCCGGGTGGATCTCAGCCTCTTCTCGCCGCAATTCGAAGGCGAGCATATCGCCGGGCGGCTGGATGGGCAGCAGTTGGTGCCCTATCCCAATCGCGCCGAGATCGACGCGCATGGCCTGGCCAGCGCAAAGATCCTCTTCTGGTGCGACGATCCGGTGGCGCTGTTCTTTCTCCAGATCCAGGGCTCGGGCAGAGTGCGCTTCGAGGATGGCAGGATCGCGCGTATTCAATTCGCAGGCGAGAATGGCAGGCCCTACACCGCCATCGGCCACGTGCTGGTGACAAGCGGGCGGCTGGCGCGCAATGACGTTTCGCTGGAAAGCATTCGCGGCTGGCTGAAGGACAATCCGCGCCTGGCGCAAGGCGTGATGGAAGCCGATCAATCCTTCGTCTTTTTCCAGGAAGCGCCGATTGGCGACCCCGGCCTCGGCAGTCCTGGTGTGGAGCATGTGCCGCTCACGCCCTTGGGCAGCATGGCGATCGATCTGCGCAAGAATGCGCTGGGCGCGCCCTATTATGTCGCGGCCGATCCGGTGCACACGCTGCTGATCGCCCAGGACACGGGCGGCGCCATCCGGGGCGCGGTGCGCGGCGATATTTTCTTCGGCTTCGGAGCGAAAGCCGAAAAAGCCGCGGGCAGCATGAAGGCGCAAGGGCGCCTGTATGTTCTTATTCCCAACGATGTTGCGGCGCGGCTGGGCCAGGGCCTGACCTCATGAAGCGCAAGACCACGAACGAAGAGAAAGAACTTTTCCGCAAGCATGTGGCCGAAGCGATTCTGAAGCCGAAGCTGCCGGGAAAAGCGCCGCCAAAAGTCGCTAAGGCGAAAACAGGCGTGTTGGACGGTAATACCGTGGAGAGACTTCGCCGCGGCCAACTCACGCCTGGCGCAAGGCGTGATGGAAGCCGATCAATCCTTCGTCTTTTTCCAGGAAGCGCCGATTGGCG
>DATKPL010000138.1:0-3881 GCA_035524155.1 Rhizomicrobium sp. | reverse complement strand
TAATAGTACCAGCGATGATCGGGGCTATAGTTGAAACTGTAGGTTTCCGTGCGCCGGTCGCGATAAATCAGATCTGCGGCGATGCGGTCCTCGGGTGCAATGGATCGCGCATCGCAAACCGCCAGCGGCGCATCCTGAAGGGGTCCTCGAATGGGGCGCCAGACATTCACTTCCATAAACCGGCGCTTCAGTCTTTCTTCCGCTTCTCTCGCCGGAAGCAGATCGCGCACACGCTGTGGGCCTGACGCTTCGGTATAATCGTTATGGACATGCCGGGTGGGCTCGCGCATGCCCTTGGCGCCAGCCTTAATGCGGGGAATGGACCGGATGGTATGATCGAAAATCACGATCTTCTCCGCCCCTGTGACCTTCATCAGTAGTGTCTCAAGCTCCGGATAATAAACCTCCGCGATTTGCCGTTCGTCGTAGAAATCGGTCACCGCCGTTTCCTGGATATGGAATTGAAAGCCCTGTTCATGGAGCGATGGCGGGCTGTCTAGCCTGCGCGCGTTATGCACCACCACATTCGTCACCGTATTCAACTCGCCCCACATGGGAGGCACGCCTTCGGGCGGCTCATACATGTAGAGATAGGGTTTGCGCTCTGTGCGCGCCAGATAATGAAGCGTCGCCATGACGCTGGCGGCCTTTTCGTCAGGGAGAGGCATGTCGGGCTCCTGGGCTGGCGGCGGGGCTTCTAGCATAAAATATGGCGCAGCTTGACATCTGGATCTGCGGCGATCTTCGCGACGACGTGCCGGAAATGCCCGATAAAGACTTCCATGCCTTTGGGCGTGAAAAGGCCCGCGTCATAAAACACTTTTCCCAGAAGCCCGGCGGGATACTGGGCCAGCCCCAGATAGAGGTCGCGATAGATGGCGGGCTTGGCGGCATCGGGGCCGACCACAATGTGATCGAAAGCCGGCAGCGAAAGCAGTTCGCTCGCTGCGAAGCGCTTCTGTAACGGCACGAAATTGAACACCGTGGCGCAAAAAGGTTTGGGCGGTGCGAAGATCGCGTCATAGATTTCGCACGATATTTCGCGGTGGGGATAGCTGCCGTAGAAATCCTTGGCGAAGTCGGAAAGGAATGCGCCGAAGCGCAAATCCGGTTCCAGCGCTGCGGATACCGGCAGGTTGGTGACCAGACAGCCGACCGTGTTCAGGAACTGGGGCTTGACGCGGTCGGCGGTATAGGCGGCGGAAAGGACCTCCCTTTGTCCGTTCCAGCGGCCCAGCGCGATCTGGAATGCCGCGAGCAGCAATAAGGTCAACGAAATGCGATGCGCGGCCGAAGCGGCGACCAGACCGGCCAATATCTCTTCGCGGATGAAGAAATAAGAACGCCCCCTGCGGTGCACGCCGGTGTGATGGTCATAAGGCAGTTGCGCCGGTGGAATGGCGCCCAATTTTCGCCGCCAGAAAGAAAGATGCGCCGGCAGATCCTTGTCCAGCGCGTGCCTCTGGCTTTCGGCGTATTCGGCAAAAGACGCGGCCGGCACGAGCGAAGGCTTGTTGCGATCTTTGAGCGCTGCATGGATGGCGCGGAAATCGTTGAGCAGGACCTGGGACGACCACGCATCCGAAAAGAAGCCATGCGCAAGAAAGCCCAATGTGACGCCGTCGGTCTCGTCGCGGAATGCCGCCGCATGAAATCCGTCCTGGGCATAAAGATCCATGTCGCCCTTGGTGAATTCGCTGACCGGCGACGGCGGCGCATCCGGGCGATCTTCGTCCAGCTGGCGGCGTAGAATATGCGCCACGGGAATGCGAGACACTTTCCACGGTTCGACAAGCTGGACCGGCCGACCGTTTGTGAGTGCCAGGCGGGTGCGCAAGGCCGGATGGCGCTCCACCATGTGCGCCACCGCCTCATAGACCAAGCCCATGTCCGGTGCGCTTCCCAAGGGAACGAACATGGGATTGGTGAAAGGCACGCGGCCAGCAAAGCCATCCATCCGCCAAAGCTGTTCCACACGCGGCGGAAGCAAATCCGGTTCGGCCCGGCCCAATAGCGCTCTGGCGCGCAGTTCCGCAGCGTCGCTTTCGGGGAAAGAGGTTTTCACTGTCACGGTGCTGTTAAATCCAAAAATAATATGCTGGGAAAGCTACTTAATTTGCTGATCGATTCACCCCCGTTCCGTATATGGAACGCCCCGTTCCACCGCGAAAACAGACAGAGTTAGGGACCAGCTCTTACGCTCCGAATCGTTGATTTGCCGCGTACCTAAGGCCTCCAAGGGCCGGATAGGCAGGAGAGATGGATCGTTCAGCCATACTGATTTCGGAACGCATACCGATGCGTCCGCCCGCCCAGATCAATCCGGTGCGGGTTACGGGGCAGGTTAAATGGTTCGACTTTACAAAGGGTTATGGCTTCATCACCCCGTGCCAGGGCGGCAACGATATTCTGCTCCACCAAGTCTGCGTCCGTCATTCCGGCTTTCGGACCGTACAGGAAGGCGCCACCGTCATCTGTGAGGTGGTTGCCGGTGCTCGCGGCCAGCAGGCTGTCCGCCTGGTCTCGGTCGACAACTCCACGGCGCGGCCCATGCCGGCCAGCAATGACCGCGCGCCCCGCTATCTGGCCGAGGCCCGCGGGCCTGCCTTCGAGGGCGTGGTGAAATGGTTCAACCGCTCCAAAGGTTATGGCTTCATTTCACGCGGCTCGGGCACACCCGATGTTTTCGTCCATATGGAGACGCTCAGGCGCTGTGACATCGGCGAGCTGCGCGAAGGCCAGCATGTCGTGATCCGCGTGGGCCAGGGCCCTAAAGGCGAAATCGCTGCAGACGTGATGCTGGCCCAGGACAACGAACCGGTGGCGAACGGCAGCCACCGGTAATCAAGCCCCCGAGAGCCGTGACGGGCTTCGCGCGTCTAGCGCGAAGTCCCGGTCGGCTGGTTGGTGAGATAGCGCAGCGGGCTGAGGGGACCGAGAGGAATATAATCGAAGCCCATCAGGCCGGCCTGCCCCAGTGGGAATTTCTCCAGAATCGCTTTCGCATCCTCGGGTGTCGAAGCATTGACGATGAACACCACGCCCTTGCCGTTGGTCTGGAAATACCATTGGTCGATCTTGCCGGCGAGATAGGCGGCGACCGTCTCGCGCACTTCATGCGGCATGATCTGGGCGCGCTGCTCAGCCGTCATGGGCGCGCCCATCGCATGCGAGATGGCCAGGATCTTGGTGGTGGGGACGGGCGGTGGCGCTGCACTTTGCGCAAGCGCGGGACCGGCGAATGTCATTGCCAGGAATGCGAGCAGAACTGGACGCATGAGGGTTCTCCCTGTTGTCTAAATAAGAGTATATACTCCTATTTCCGTGAAAGCAAGCGGTAACTTTCCGTTCGCACCCGCGAATTGCAGGACATCAGGATCGCTGCGAAGATCAAGCCGCGCTCCGTGAAACCGGGATGTGGCGATGACTCTGATTCTGCTAGCGTATCTGGGCGGCGTGCTCACCATTGTCAGTCCCTGCATCCTGCCGGTACTGCCATTCGTCTTCGCCCGCGGCGGCAGGCCGTTCCTCACCGGCACCTTGCCCCTGCTTCTAGGCATGTGCGTGATGTTCGCTGCCGTGGCCAGCCTGGCGGCCGTGGGCGGCGGGTGGGCGGTGAGCGCCAACCAATATGGCCGCATCGCTGCGCTGATCCTTTTGACCCTGTTCGGCGTCACGCTGCTCTCGCGCCGCCTCGCGGATTATCTGACGCGGCCCTTGGTGGCGCTGGGCAATCGCCTGTCGGCAGATACGGACGCCGAAGGCGGTGCAGGCGCATCGTTTCTTTTGGGCATCGCCACGGGGCTGTTGTGGGCGCCCTGCGCCGGGCCGATCTTGGGCCTGGTGCTGACCGGCGCGGCGATCGGCGGCGCCAGCGTGCA
>DATKPL010000137.1:0-7179 GCA_035524155.1 Rhizomicrobium sp. | reverse complement strand
GCGCCATCGGCGCGGCGCTGGCCCTGTTCGCCTGGCGCGCGCCGACCTTGCAAGGCGGCACCTCTTTCGACACGGTGAGCCGGGAAAGCGCGCTTCTGCTCAACAATGTCTTCCTGGTTGGCGCCACCGCCGCCGTGTTCGTGGGCACGCTCTATCCGTTGGCGCTGGATGCACTCACGCACGGCCAGCAGAAGATTTCGGTCGGTCCGCCTTATTACGCGCTCACCTTTGCGCCGATCTTCTTTGCGCTTCTCTTGCTGGTGCCGTTCGGTCCGCAGTTGGGCTGGCGGCGCGGCGATCTCAAAGCCAGCCTGCGCGCTTTGGCGCCGGCCATCGGTCTGGCGGCAATCGCCATGGTCGCCGTGCTGGCGATGGCAAGCCCGCGGTTCCTGACCGGCACCTTGGCCTTCGCAGTGGCGGGCTGGTTGATCGGCGCGTCCATTCTCGATTTCCTCAAACGCAGGGGCGCGCGCGCCGCTGCGTTCGCCGCCGCTCTGGCGCATGCCGGACTTGGCATCACCCTGATGGGCGTCACCGCAACCTCGCTCTGGCGGAGTGAAGCGCTGGAGGTGATGGGCCCCGGCGAGACCATGCAGGTCGGGCCCTATACCTTGCGCTTTGATGGCGTGACCCAAGTGCAGGGCCCCAACTATCAGGCGACGGAAGCTCATCTCGCCTTGATGGATCATGGCCGGGTCGAAAGCGTGCTGAAGCCGCAATCGCGTGTTTATCCTGCCGAAGGCCAGGAAGTGGCCGACACGGCCATCCGCACCACCGGTTTCTCCGATCTCTATCTGGCGCTGGGCGACAATCGCGGCCAGGGCCGCTGGACGGTGCGTGCCTATGTCAGTCCGCTGGCGCCGTTCATCTGGCTTGGCGCGCTGGTGATGGCGCTGGGGGGCGCGCTCAGCCTGTGGGGCCGCCTTCGCCTAAGGGTCGGCGCGCCGTCTCCGGCCGCCCAGCCTGCGGAATGAGGCGGTTTATCTTTTCGCTGTTGTTCCTGGCGGCATTCGGCGGTGCCGCGCTGGCTGTGCCGGTGGCCGACACCTTCTCCAATCCCACCATGGAAACCCGCGCCAGGGCGCTGCAACGGCAATTGCGCTGCCTGGTCTGCCAAGGCGAGAGCATCGACGAATCCCAGGCGCCACTGGCCGCCGAACTGCGCCATCTGGTGCGCCAGCAGATGGCGGAAGGAAAGAGTGATGGCCAGATCAAGCAATTCCTGGTCGCCCGCTATGGCGATTTCATCCTGATGGAGCCCCCGCTTCAGCCCGATACCTATTTCCTCTGGCTCGCGCCTTTTGTGGTGCTTTTGGGAGCGGGGGGCGTTGCTTACTGGGTCATCCGGCGGTCGAAGCCGGCCGATTCCGCGACTCTGTAAGTCATTAAATTATTCTAATATAGTGGTGAGGAACTCGTAAGAATGAGGGGTTATTCCCACATCTACGAGGTCAGGGGCGGAACACCCGCCGGGCCTTCAAGGAGCGCATGATGCAGACCGAAAATTCCAATCAACCGCAGCAATCCTCTCTCCGCCGCACGCGCTCGCGCCTTCTGGCGATGGGAAGCGCGGCCACCATCCTGGTAGTGGGCCTTGGCGCTTTCGCGCTTCTACCGCATGCGACCCCGGTGGCCGACAAGATGCCGGTCCAGTTTGCCGCCAACGACGCGCCCGCGCGGCCCACGCCGCCCCGCATGCTGGAAAGCTCCTCGCCCTTCAGCTTCGCCGATCTGGTCGAGCGGGTAAGCCCCGCCGTGGTCACCATCACCTCGGAGACCATGACCACCGATACCGATCTGGACGAACAACAGGAAAACCTGCCCGAGCCGTTCCGCGACCTGTTCAATCAATTCAACCAGCAGCATCCGCAACAGCCGCACAAGGCGATCAGCGCCGGCTCGGGCTTCATCATCGACAAGACCGGTTTGATCGTCACCAACAATCATGTGGTGGACAATGGCAAGAAGATCACCGTCAAGCTTCCCGACGGGCGCAGCTTTGACGCCAAGGTGATCGGCACCGATCCCGCCACCGACATCGCGCTGCTCAAAATCAAATCCGACAAGCCGCTTCCCACCGTGGAATTCGGCGACGACCGCCAATTGCGCGTGGGCGATTGGGTGATCGCGGTGGGCAATCCCTTCGGTCTTTCCAATTCGGTGACCGCCGGCATCGTCTCCTCGATCGGCCGCGATATCGGCGCCGGCAACTATAACGATTTCATCCAGATCGACGCGCCCATCAATCGCGGCAATTCGGGTGGTCCCACTTTCGACCTGCGCGGCCAGGTGGTGGGCATGAATTCGATGATCTTCTCGCCCTCGGGCGGCAGCGTCGGCATCGGCTTCGCCATCCCGGCCTCCACCATCCATGATGTGGTGGCGCAGCTTCAGGCACACGGCCATGTCTCGCGCGGCTGGCTGGGCGTGAGCATCCAGAGCGTGACGCCGGAAATCGCGTCCTCGCTGGGCCTGAAAGACGCCAAAGGCGCGCTGGTCGCCGAAGTGGTGCCCAATGGCCCCGCCGCCAAGGCCGGTTTCGAGCAGGGCGATATCATCACCGCCATCAACGGCCAGGCGGTGGACGACAACCGCGATCTCACCCGCAAAGTGGCGCTGGTGCCGTCGGGCCAGACCGCGACCTTCGCCGTCAACCGCCAAGGCAAGCCGGAAACCCTGAAGGCCGATATCGGCGCGCGTCCCGACGACAAGGTGGCGTCCAACACGCCCAATCCCACGCCCGGCCCGGTCGCAACCGGCAATGCCATGGGCCTGGGATTGGCGTCGCTCACGCCGGAAGCCCGCAAGACCTTCAACCTCAACGAAACCACCAGCGGCGTGGTGATCACCAAGGTCGACCCCAACAGCGATGCCGCAGACAAGGGCCTGCAGCCCGGCGATGTGGTGCAGAAGATCGGCAACAAGATCGTGCGCACACCGGCGGACGTGCAGTCCGGCGTGGCCGAAGCCCAGAAGGGTGGCCGCAAGTCCGTGCTGCTGCTGGTGGCATCGGCCCAGGGCGGCTCCCGCTTCGTCGCCGTCGAGATCGGAGCCACGTAAGTTGATGAAAGTTTCGGGCGAAGAGGCGAGAGCCTTTACGTCCGGCCCCCCGCGCCGGTGGCGGCGAGTCCCCCCACCCACGCCACCGGCGCGGACCCCATAAAAGGAGCTGCACTGCATGCGCATTCTTGTCGTGGAAGACGATCTGGAAGCCCAGCGCTATCTGGTCCAAGGGCTGAAGGAGTCCGGCCATGTGGTGGACGATGCCGCCGACGGCGATGTCGGCCTGTCGCTTGCCCTTTCGCGACCCTATGACGTGGCGATCATCGACCGCATGCTGCCCAAGATGGACGGGCTGGGCGTGGTGGCCGAAATGCGCGAGCATGGCAATGCCACGCCGGTGTTGTTCCTTTCCGCGCTCTCCGAAGTGGACGAGCGGGTCAAGGGCCTCAAGGCGGGCGGCGATGACTATCTCACCAAGCCTTATGCCTTCGTCGAGCTTCTGGCCCGGATCGACGCCCTGATGCGCCGCCGTTCGCCGGTGACGGTGAAAACCCGTCTCACCGTCGGCGACCTGGATCTGGATCTTCTCACCCGTGCGGCCAAGCGCGCCGACCAGGCGATCGACCTGCAGCCGCGGGAATTCCGCCTGCTGGAATATTTAATGCGCCATGCCGGGCAGGTGGTCACCCGCACCATGCTTTTGGAAAGCGTGTGGGAATATCATTTCGATCCCCAGACCAACGTGATCGATGTGCATATCTCGCGCCTGCGCGCGAAGATCGACAAAGGCTTCGACACGCCCTTGCTGCATACCATCCGCGGCGCCGGATACATGATCCGCGCCCGATAACATGCCGGGGAGATGATGCGCGCAGGCTTCCGGCTCCTTCGCACCCAGGCGTTCCGCCCCCGGGAGCGCGAGCGCGCCGAGCCATGCCGCCTCGGATATGAGTCAGCCGCGTCTGGGCGCCGCTTGCGCGACCAGATCAAAAAAACGATGCGGGTCGCATGACCCGCGCCGGCTTCCGTCTCCTTCGCACGCAGGCGTTCCGCATCGTCTTAGTGTACGTCCTGTTGTTCGCCGTATCGGTGAGCGCGCTGCTGTTCTTCACCTATTGGAACACGCGGCGCACGCTGGATGCCCAGACCGACCAGATCATCGAGGCGGAGATCACCGGCCTGTCCGAGCAATATCAGCGGCTGGGCCTGCGCGGGCTGGCCGAAAGCGTGATGAGCCGCACGCTTCACAGCGGGCAATCGCTTTATCTTCTCACCGACGGATTGCACCGGCCCATCGCCGGCAATCTCGACACCTGGCCAGCGATCAAGCCCAACGCCGGCGAGTTCGTCGAATTCGATTATGAGCGGCGCAGCATGAACGGCGTGCCGGAGACGCGGCGCGCGAGGGGGCGGCTGTTCACACTCGCCGGAAATTTCGACCTCCTGGTGGCGCAGGATGTCCACGACCGCGACGTCACGCAGCGCATGTTCACCACCACTCTGCCCTGGACGATGGGATTGATCCTGTTGTTCGGACTTTTGGGCGGCGCGCTGATGAGCCGCAACATGCTGAGGCGCCTGGATTCCATCAATCGTACCTCGAGCGACATCATCGCCGGCAACATGACCAAGCGCGTGCCGGTCTCGGGCGCGCATGACGAGTTCGATCTGCTGGCGGAAAACCTCAATCGCATGCTGGACCGGATCGAGCGCCTGATGAAGGGCTTGCGCGAGGTCACCGACAGCGTGGCGCATGATCTGCGCACGCCCCTGAACCGGTTGCGCCAGCGGCTGGAGCAATCCCAGGCGCGGCTGTCGGCGGCAGGCTCCGATACCGGCGAGATCGAACGCGCCATTGCCGATACCGACCAGTTGATCGGAACCTTCAACGCGTTGCTGCTGATCGCCGAGACCGATGCCGGCACGGCCCGTGGCGCCATGTCGCCGCTCGATCTGGCGTCGGTCGCCGGCGATGTGAGCGAATTGTACGAGCCGCTGGCGGAAGAGAAGGGCATATCGCTGACGCTCGCCACCGCCAGCGTGCCCATGATCGAAGGCGTGCGCAGCCTGGTGGCGCAGGCGCTGGCCAATCTGGTGGACAATGCCATCAAATACACGCCACCGGGCGGAAAGGTGGCGATCTCCATCGGCCAGTCCTTTGCCGGCGTGGATCTCACGGTCGCCGACAGCGGGCCGGGCATTCCCGCGCATGAGCGCAGCCGGGTGGTGGAGCGTTTCGTGCGGCTGGAAGCCAGCCGCAATTCACCGGGCACGGGCTTGGGACTCTCGCTGGTGGCGGCGGTGGCGCATCTTCACAATGCGCAATTGCTCCTGGAGGACAACGCGCCAGGCCTGAAGGCCATCCTGCGCTTCCCGCGGCCGGCTTTGCGCTTTTCGCCCGCGGCCCCGCGCGTCCAGCAACTCCCCGCTCGCACGGCTGCGGAATAGATGCTCTAACGGCTTCATGCCGGATTTGCACATTCCGCCTTTGCCATACGATCCCGTGCGTGCGGCGCGCATCCTGGAAGAGCTTTCGGCGCGCGGCTTCTCCTGGCGGCCGGATCAATCGGTCCTGCTGGAAGGCGTGTTCGGCAACAGCCCTTTTCTCGGGCGCCTGGCGCTGCGCGATGCCGAGGCGTTGGCGCGCATCCTCACGGACGGACCGCGTAGCGCATGGAAAGGAGCGATCGTGCGGGCGGAACGCGCCGCGTCTTTCGATGAGGAAGCGGGCGCTATGGCGGCGCTACGCGCCGCAAAGCGCGAAGCCGCCCTTGCCATCGCCATGGCGGACATCGGCGGAGAGCGGGATTTGCGACAGGTGACGGGCGCGCTCACGGACTTTGCCGATGCCGCCGTCAAAGGCGCGCTGCGGTTTCTGTTGCGCCGGGCGGCACTTCAGCATGGCATGGCGGAAAAAGACGCCGCGGTGCTGGAAGCGGAAAGCGGCTTGACCGTACTGGCGATGGGCAAATACGGCGCCCATGAACTCAATTATTCCAGCGATATCGATTTGATCGTTTTTTATGATTCGCGCTTTCCCTTCGCCAAGCGTGGCGATGTGCGGGGTGCAGCCGTCGACATTGTGCGCGGCCTGGTCAAATTGCTGGCCGAGATCACGTCAGACGGCTATGTGTTTCGCACGGATTTGCGCCTTCGCCCGGACGCGTCCGCCACCCAGATCGCGATCTCGCTGGACGCGGCGGAAAGCTATTACGAAAGCCTGGGTCAGAATTGGGAGCGCGCCGCCATGATCAAGGCGCGGCCGTGCGCCGGCGATCCCGAGACCGGCAAGGCGTTTCAAGCCGCGATTGCGCCTTTTGTCTGGCGCCGCCACCTGGATTACGCGGCCATTGAGGACATTCATTCCATCAAGCGCCAGATCCATGCCCATGGCGGCCATGGCGAGATCAAGGTGGCTGGCCACAACATCAAGCTGGGGCGCGGCGGCATTCGCGAGATTGAATTCTTTGCCCAGACCCAGCAATTGATTTTGGGTGGCCGCAATCCCTCGCTGCGCGCGCCGGCGACTTTGGACGCGCTGAAGGCACTGGCGGCGGCCGGAATCATCGAGCCGCAAACAGAGGTGGAACTCGGCACCTGTTACCGCGCGCTCCGCGTTCTCGAGCACCGGCTGCAGATGATCGAAGACGAACAAACCCATGCCTTGCCGAAAAGCGAGGAGGGCCTGGCCCATGTCGCCTGCTTCATGGGGTACGACGACGTGGCGCGATTTTCCGCCGATCTCGTCCGCACCATGGAGACGGTGCAGGACCATTATGCCCGGCTGTTCCAGCGCGAGGCCGATCTGGCCGATGTCCATGGCAATCTGGTTTTCACCGGGGTCGACGACGATCCCGAGACATTGGAGACGTTGCGCGCGATGGGCTTCAACACGCCTTCGCAAGTCGCCGCCACCATCCGCGGCTGGCATCATGGCCGCATCCGCGCCATGCGTTCGGCCCGTGCGCGCGAGCTTCTCACCAAGCTGATCCCCGCCATCCTCAAAGCCTTGGCGTCGACCGCCGATCCCGATGGCGCTTTCGTGCAATTCGACCGCTTCCTGTCCAACCTGCCCTCGGGTGTGCAGCTTTTTTCGCTGTTCGCCGCCAAGCCGGAATTTCTCGATCTGCTGGCCAAGGTGGTGGGCTCGGCGCCGCGCCTGGCGGTTCATCTGGC
>DATKPL010000136.1:0-2825 GCA_035524155.1 Rhizomicrobium sp. | reverse complement strand
TAAGGCGCGGGGTACGGCCCGGTCTGCGCGTTCGCCGTGGTGGACAACAATGCAAGCGCAAGCGCGGACAGCGCGAAAGAGCGGATGGTCATGACAAGCCCCGGATGAAAAGCGTGGCTTGTATACCCCGCTCCGTAAGGCCCGTGAAAGGCCCGCTATATTTCATTTGGGCGGAGGGCCGCGCGTGGCTAGGCTGGCGCCATGCTGCGAAACTTGATCCTTGCGACAGCTTCCGCCGCGCTCCTGACTCAAGCGGCATTGGCGGATCCCACGACGCTTTCGCCCGGCCAGCCTGCGGGGGTGCGTCAGGCCCAGCTCACCAATCCCAATACCATGACCTTCATCGGTCTCGGCGTGCTGGTGATCGGCGCGGGAATCTACCTCGCCAAAGGCTCATACAAGATTCCCAGCCAGTCCAGCGCCACCAGCACCAGCCCTTAGTAAGCGGCGGGCTTCACTTTGGAGGCGGCGGATTTGGCGCGCTGACGCGCTTCGTCCACATTGCTGCCTCGCGCCAGCGCCACGCCCATGCGGCGCTTGACGAAAGATTCGGGCTTGCCGAACAGGCGCAGATCGCTGCCCGGCACGGCCAGCGCCTCTTCCACGCCTTCGAACCGGAGCGCCCCTGCCTCGACACCGCCATAGATCACCGCCGATGCGCCCGGCGATGTCATTTCGGTGGAGACAGGCAGCCCCAGGATCGCGCGGGCATGCAGCGCGAATTCGCTTTGAATCTGTGAGGCCAATGTCACCAAACCGGTGTCATGCGGGCGGGGTGAGACTTCCGAGAACCAAACATCGTCGCCCTTCACAAACAGTTCCACCCCGAACACGCCCAGCCCGCCCAGATTATCGGTCACGGCTTTGGCGATCTCGCGCGCCCGCGCCAGCGCCTTGGCGCTCATGGGCTGGGGCTGCCAGGATTCGATGTAATCGCCGTCCTTCTGCAGATGCCCGATGGGTTCGCAGAAGAACGTTCCGTCCTTCGCCCGCACGGTCAGTTGCGTGATCTCGAAATCGAACCGGATCTCGCCTTCCAGGATCACGCGCGCCGAACGCACCCGCCCCGACGACAGGGCTTTTTCCCAGGCGGTCCCCACATCGTCCATGGATTTGAGCCGCGATTGGCCCTTGCCCGATGACGACATCACCGGCTTGACGAAATTGGGGAAGCCGACCTTTTCCGCCGCCGCGCGCAATTCCTCCAGCGACGAAGCAAAGGCATAGGGCGACACCGGAAGCTTCAACTCTTCCGCCGCCAGCACGCGGATGCGCTCGCGGTTCATGGTGAAATGCGCGGCGCGCGCGGTGGGAATGACGGCGGCCAGGCCATCCGCCTCGATCCGCACCAATTCGTCGGTCGCCAGCGCCTCGATCTCCGGCACCACCAGATGCGGGCGTTCCCGTTCGACCAGGGCGCGCAATGCTTTCGCATCCGTCATGTCGATCACATGGGCGCGGTGGGCGACCTGTGCCGCCGGCGCCTCGGCATAACGGTCGACCGCGATGGTTTCGACGCCCAACCGCTGCAACTCGATGACGACTTCCTTGCCCAACTCGCCCGAGCCCAGAAGCATCACCTTCACGGCTGCGGGAGACAGCGGCGTGCCAAGCTTCACGGTTCGGCTCCAAGCCGTTCGGCGTGCCAGCTTATATGATCGGCAATGAAACTTTGCAGAAACCAGTAGGAATGGTCATAGCCGGGATGGCGCCGGAATGTGAGGCGCTGGCCGGACGCCTTGGCCGCTGCTTCCAGTTCTTCGGGATGAAGCTGGGTGTCGCGCCATTGATCCGCTTCGCCCATGTCCACCAGTATCTCGCCCGGGTAGGGCTGCTTGCGCATCAAAAGGCACGCGTCCCACTGCGCCCAGCGCGAGCGGTCGGGGCCCAGATAATTGCTGAACGCCTTCTGACCCCAGGGCGCTTCCACCGGATGCGCGATCGGCGCAAACGCCGACACCGACTGGTAGCGTGACGGGTTCTTGAGCGCGATGGTGAGCGCGCCATGCCCGCCCATGGAATGGCCGGAAATCCCGCGCCGGTCGATGGCGACGGGAAAATTGGCTTCCACCAGCGCCGGCAATTCACGCGTGACATAGGAGTACATGCGATAATTGGCGCGCCAGGGCTCGGCTTCAGCGTCCAGGTAGAATCCCGCGCCGGAGCCGAAATCCCAGCTCTCATCCTCACCGGGAATATTCAAGCCGCGCGGGCTGGTGTCGCAGGCGACCAGGATCAGCCCCAGCTCTGCGGCATGGCGCAATGCGCCCGCCTTCATCATGAAAGTTTCTTCGGTGCTGGTGAGGCCGGCCAGGAAATAGAGTGCCGGAAGCCTGTCGGCTATGGCCTGGGGCGGCAGGAATATCGCGAACTTCATCGCCGCTCCGGTTTCCGACGAGGCATGCTCATAAAAGCCGACCCGGCCGCCATGGCTCTTATGCTCGCTTATCGTCTTCAGCATCGTTTTCCGCGCCCCGCAGAAATCCAAACCCTCCGCGCCGATGCACGAAGGGTTCGCAAATCACTATTCATTCATGCGGATATAGCCCCGCGTCATCAGGTTGATGAATGTGACCGACGCGGAGTAATTGATCTGCGCCAAGGGCAGGATGGTCTTGAAGTCGTAATGCTGCGCCATCGCCGACTGGCCGCAGACCACCATCTTCAGCCCCGCCTTCTGCAGCTGCTGCAACAGATCGACATTGGGATTGTGGTCGAAGCCGGTGCGGCCCTTATAAGTCGCGTCGTCCACCACCAGCACGATGGTCTTGCCGTGGAACACCGCTTCGAGATGGAGATGGTCGGGCGGCACGCCATGCTGTTCA
>DATKPL010000135.1:0-6515 GCA_035524155.1 Rhizomicrobium sp. | reverse complement strand
GCAATTGGGCCTGTTCGACAATCCTTATGGCCGTGGAAGTGCCGAAAGCGCCGATGTGATCGCGGCACGGCGGAAACTCGCGCGCGATGCGGGCGCGCGTTCGGTGGTGATGTTGAAGAACGATGCCGGTGCTTTGCCCATTCTCAGCGGCAAGCTCGCCCTGATCGGGCCATTGGCCGACAACCAGGGCGACATGCGGGGCTGCTGGTCTGCGGCGGGGCGACCCGAGGATTGCGTGAGCGTGCTCTCCGGGCTGCGCGCCGCGCTGCCGGGCCAAGAGATCGCCTATGCCCAGGGCGTTGCGATCGACGGCGATGACGAAAGCGGTATCGCTCAGGCGGTCGCGCTTTGCGAGGGTGCCGACACTGTCATCCTGTGCCTGGGCGAGTCCGCCGCCATGAGCGGCGAAGCGGCCAGCCGCGCCCATCCTCATCTTCCCGGCAAGCAGTTGGCGCTCGCGCGTGCGGTGATGGCGCGGGCCCGGAACAAGCGGGTGATCGCGGTTCTTTTCTCGGGGCGGCCTTTGGTCGTGCCGGAGCTGGTGGCCGGGGCCAATGCCGTGCTGGCCGCCTGGGCGCCGGGCAGCGAAGCCGGCAATGCGCTGGCGGACGTGCTTCTGGGCAAGGTCTCGCCTTCCGGCAAGACGCCGGTGACCTGGCCCCGCGCAGTGGGACAGATTCCCATTTTTTATGACGAGCGTTCGGGCGGTCGCCCGCTCAATCCCGCCGACCACTACACCAGCAAATACCTGGACGAGGTCAACACGCCGCTCTTCCCATTCGGCCATGGCCTCTCTTACGGTGATTTCGTCTATGCCGACCTGAACGTAAGCCCGGTCGAGGCGCGGGAGACCGACAGTTTCACGGTCAAGGTGACGCTGATCAATCACGGCCTGCGCGAGGCCAGCGAGACCGTGTTTCTCTTCATCCATGACAAGGTGGCCCGGATTGCCCGGCCAATGCTGGAACTGAAGGGCTTTGATCGCATCACTCTCAGGCCCGGCGAAAGCGGCGTGGTAACCTTCACCCTGCCGGCCCAGGCGCTGAAATTCCCCGGGCTGGATTTCAATCCGCTCTATGAGCCTGGCGAGATCGAGATACTGGCGGGCCCGTCGGCAGACCGCAGCCGGATGCTCGCGGTGACGACGCGCTTAGTTTAAAAATCCGCTTAAAGAGGGCCGGCCAGGCTGGCGGGCACCAAAGCCAGCATCAGAACCAGCCCCGGCAGGGAATAGACATACTTGCCATGGTTGACCAGGGCGACGGTGCCGAAAAAGATGATGAAGGCGGCCAGGATCACGCCCCAAATACGGGTGACGGGATTGGACAGGAACAAGGCTGTCAGAATCTCCAGCACGCCGATCACGCGATGAGCGTTGAAGGGAAAGCCCCAGCGCCGGTAGGCCCGCTTGAGGAAATTCGGGCCGGCGATATGCAGAAGGCCGCTGACGCCGAACAGGCCGGTCAAAACCAGTGAATCGAGTATGGGAATTGACGGCATTGACCCCTCCTGTTCTTTCGAACGTGAGATAGGGTCGCCTCCGTCGCCTGAACAGAAGCTGAAGGCGAATGTCAGGCATAACTTTGGCGCATGATTTCGCGCCGAAAAACGTGGCTTCAACGCAACGGACGAAAGAAATATCCGGCGAGATGATCGGCAAGAGTCCGCGCTCCGGTCGCGGGTTTGATGCGCAAACGGGGCGCTTTCAGTCCGCGCACCGCGCCGGCTGCCACGATCACATTGCGATCCTTGGAGGATTTCATGTCCAGCAGGCGGTGGTAACGCCAAAGAGGCGCCAGCGCCTTGGTCACCGCCGAGAACAGGGGATCGTCACTCTCCCGCACGATCATGTTGATCAGGATCATGCCGCCACGCCTCAGCCGCGATTTTGCCAGGCGATGAAAGGCTGGTGTCAGGAAGTGACGGGGAATCCGGCCCTCGGTAAAGGCGTCCAGCACGATGGCGTCAAAGCGCCCCGGGTTCCGGCGAAGGAACCGGGCACCGTCGGCGATTTGGCATTCCACCGAGACCGGCATGTGGAAATAGCGCCAGGCTATATCGAACGCCCTGGGATCCACGTCCAGCAGGGTCACTGCCACGCCGTCCCGCGCCAGCATGGTCGCCAGGCTGCCGCCACCGCAGCCGATGATCAGCACCCGGTGGGACCGTTTCTGGGCCAGGAGCCCGAACAGAGCGTGAATATAGGGCGCCAGACTTATGCCGAAACGGTCGGCCACGCTGTGATGGTCGCTCGCCTGCCAGTAGGACAGCCGGCCACTGCGATTGTCCTGGACGATCGCGATATCAGCTTTCCGCTGACGCATGCCGTGAGCCGCGACTCATGCCGTGCGCTTGAGTGCCAGCAACCCGCGATCGATCGGCAGCCGGCGGATGCGCACGCCGGTGGCGGCGGCAATAGCGTTGACCAGCGACGGCGGGCCCGCGGTGCAGCCCGGCTCGCCGATGCCGCCAGGCGCTTCGCTGCTTTGGATAATGTGCACATCGATCATGGGCGCTTCGCTGATCCGCATCACGCGGTAATCGTTGAAATTGGCCTGCTCGACCCGGCCATTCTTGACCGTGATGTTGCCGTAAAGCGCGGCGGTGCAGCCGAAGATCAGACCACCCTGCACCTGTGCCGCCAGGGTATCGGGATTGACCACACGGCCCGCATCGACCACCGAAGTGATGCGCTTCAGATGGACTTCGCCCGCCTCGTCCACCGCCACTTCGGCGACCGTGGCGATATAGGTGCCGAACGCGAATTGGGCGCAGACGCCACGGCCCTGCCGCGCCGGCAATTGCGTGCCCCAGCTGGAAAGCTGCGCCACCTGCTCCAGCGTGCGGCGAAGGCGCGGACTTTTGTTCAGATGCGCCAGGCGGAAAGCGACCGGATCCTTGTCCACCTTCTTCGCCAGCTCGTCCATCAGGCTCTCGCCGGCAAAGATGGTGTTGTTGGGGGCGACGCCCCGCCACCAACCCACGCGCAGCGCGCGCGGCTCGGCCTCGGCATATTCGATGCGCCGGTCGGCGATGTCGTAAGGCGTGTCCATCGCGCCATCGAGCGCATCTTCGTCCACGCCGTTCTTTATGGATTTGGGCCCGAACATGCGCGCCATGATCGAGCCGCCCGCCACGCGGTGGGTCCAGGCGCTGATCTTGCCGTCGCTGTTGACTGCCGCCGCCATCACATTGCGATAGGCGGGACGGTACATATCCTGGCGCATGTCTTCTTCGCGGGTCCAGATCACCTTGACCGGGCCATCCACTTTCTGGGCGATGCGCACCGATTTCTCGACCATGTCGGTGTCGAGCCTTCGGCCGAAGCCGCCGCCCAGCATGTAGTTGTGAAACATCACCTTGTCCTGTGGGATGCCCAGGGTCTTGGCGGCGGCAGCCTGCGCGGTCGCCTGCACCTGGCTTCCGCCCCACATCTCGCACGCGCCCGGCGTGACATGGACGGTGAAATTCATCGGCTCCATCGGCGCATGCGCCAGGAATGCCACCTGATAGGTCGCGTCCACCCGTGTGTCTTGCGACAAGCCCTTGTCGGGATTGCCTTCATGCTTGGCCACTGCGCCTTTTTTGGCGGCGATGGTTTGAAGTTCGACCATGATCTGGCCGGATGACCGCGCTTCATTGGCACCGTCATGCCAACGCGGATTGAGCGCGGCGAGACCCTGGCGCACGGCCCAGAAATGATCGCCCACCACCGCGACCAGATCATCCAGCACCACCACCCGGCGGACGCCGGGTACCTTCATCGCCGCGTCCTGGTCCACGCCGGCGACTTTGCCGCCCACCGTGGGCGCGGCCATCAAGGTGGCGACCTTCAAATCGGGAAGACGCACATCGATGCCATATTGCGCCTTGCCATTGACCTTGTCGGGCGTGTCGAACCGCTTGACCGATTTGCCGATCAGCTTGAGATCCTTGTCGGCCTTGAGTCTGGGATTCTGCGGCGCGGGCAATTTCGCGGCGGCCGCTGCCAGCGCGCCATAATCCAGCTTGCGGTTGTGCGTGTCGTCGATCACTTGGCCATTTTCGGTACGCAGCGTCGCGGGATCGACCTGCCATTGATTGGCAGCGGCCTGAACCAGCATGGCGCGCGCGCTGGCGCCCACCTGACGCAGCGCGGTGTAGAAAGCGCGGATCGACGTCGAGCCGCCGGTGCCTTGGCCGCCGCCTGCGGGCTGGCCATAAATGGTGTCGCTGGGCGGCGCGGGCTCGGGCGTTACATGGTCCAGGCCCACATCCAGTTCGTCGGCCAGAAGCTGTGACAGCGAGGTGTAAACGCCCTGCCCCATTTCTTCCTGGGGAATGATCAGGGTGACATGGCTGTTGGGGTCGATACGGATGAAGGCTTCGGGACGAAGCACATATTTGGGCGGCGCATCGGCAAGGGCCCGGCGCAGGGGAAAGCCCAGCAACATGCCGCCGGTCGCAGCCAGGCTGATGGTGAGAAAATCGCGCCTGTCGATCTTTCCCGCAGTGGACATGCCTGTTCCCCAACTCGGATTCCGTGACAGGTGATTCTTACGCTTTTCACCGGCCCACGGCAAAAAATTCCCTTGAAACTTGGTCATGACCAACCTCCCCGCGCATGCGAAGCATGCTGGCGGGGGAGGTTGCCGTAGCAGCGTTTACGATGTGAAGGCCGGAGGGGGTAACAAACAAACCGGGCAACAAAGATCGGTTTTACGCGTTCCCTTGGCGATTTGATGGATCATTCGAAAGGGACGTTTCATGCATCTCGATATCGTCGCGCTGCAGCCTCTGGTGGCCCTGTTGTTCGGCATTCTGATCCTGGTCCTGCCCCAGCTGCTCAATTACCTGATCGGCATTTATCTGATCCTGGTGGGATTGGTGGGGCTGTTTCCCCATCTTTTCAGTTCCCTGCGTTGAAGGAGAGCATCATGACCACGCGCCATCCGACCCCGGGCCCGAAAATGCCCGAGCATCTCTCGACCAGCAAACCCAGCAAGACCGAGGAAGAAAAGATCGACCGGCAGATGGAAGATTCCTTCCCCGCTAGCGATCCGCCGTCATTTTCGGGCGGCAAACACATCATCGGCGCGCCGGGCGAACGCGGCGGCGGCAGCAAAAAGAAGCACTGACCAGCTCAGCTCTTGACCGCGTCCAGCACGCCGGATTCAGTGAGGATCTGCGGCAAGATCACCGGCTTGTCGGAACCGGGCGCGAAATAGAGATAGAGCGGCACGCCCGAGCGGCCATTTTCGCTGAGCAGTTTGGTGATCGTGTCGTTGCGGTTGGTCCAGTCCGCCACCAGATAGGCCACATGGCGGTCGTTGAATGCCGCCTGCACATCGGGGCGCGACAGGACCGCTTGCTCATTCACCAGGCAGGTGATGCACCAGGCCGCGGTTGCGTCGACGAACACGGGCTTGCCGCTGGCGCGCAGGGACGCCAGCCGCTCCGGCGTGAAAGGTTCGGCATTGGCGGTCGCCGGCGTCTGCTGCGGCGCCGCGCTCACCGCATGCAATAAAGAGACCCCATAGATTCCCAAAAGAAATACAAGAACGGCGGCGGCGGTTCCGATGCCGCGCCCCATGACCTTGAGATCGCGGGTCGAAGTCCAGAGCCAGGCCGCCAGCGCCAGCGCCACAAAGGCGGCCAGCACGATCGCGACGCCGTTCGCGCCCGTCTCCTGCGCCAGGACCCAGACCAGCCACGCCGCCGCGCCATACATGGGGAAGGCCAGGAACTGCTTGAGCCGGAGCATCCAGGTGCCGGGCTTGGGCAGGAAGGCGAGCGCCTTGGGCCAGATGCCCAAAATCAGGAACGGCAATGCGAAGCCCAGGCCCAGCGCCAGGAAAATCAGCATCGCCGACAGCACACTTTGGGTGAGCGCGAAGCCCAGCGCCGCCGCCATGAAGGGTGCGGTGCAAGGCGCGGCCACTGCCACGGCCAGAACGCCGGTGAAAAACGCGCCGGTCGTGCCCGAACGTTGGGCCAGGCTGTCGCCCACCGTGACCGAGCCCACTTCAAAGACGCCGGAAAGATTGAGGCCCACGGCAAAGATCAAAAGCGCGAAGCCTGCCACGGCAATGGGCTCCTGCAGTTGAAAGCCCCAGCCCACGGCCGCGCCGCCCTGGCGAAGCAACACGATCACCAGGCCGAAGACCAGAAAGCTCAAGACCGCGCCGGCGGAATAGGCAAAGCCTTCCTTGGCCGCTTCGTGTTGCGCGCGTCCGCCATGCCCCGCCAACGCCAGCGCCTTCATGGCCAGGATCGGCAGCACGCAGGGCATCACATTCAGGATCAGGCCGCCGATGAAAGCGAACAGCATTGCCGCCAGCACGCCGATGCCGGCTTCCGCCGCGCCGTCGGTTTCGCTGCCGCCGAACACTTGCGGGACCGGCCCAACCGGCGCGCTCACATTCAACGCCTGGATCGAACCGTCGGAAGATTTGAGCACCAGCACGCCCGTAAGCGGCCCATTCGCCATGGCCTTGTCGCCGGGCTGAAGCCTGATTACCAGGCCATCCCGGCTG
>DATKPL010000134.1:0-2248 GCA_035524155.1 Rhizomicrobium sp. | reverse complement strand
CGTGTAATCAGGCGCCGCCGCCGGTGCGGTAGCACTCGCGATTGCCGCACTGGCAACCGGCGCACTTGCAACCGGTGCGTTGGCGATCGGCGCGCTGGTCACGGGCGCAGGCAGCGGAGCCGGCGCGGGCCGTGACGCGGTTTCCAGCGCCAATAGCGAGCTGTTCAAAGCGCCGCGGCATTCCTGTCCCTGGGCGGTAAGGTTGGCGGCGCCACTGTCCATCACCCAGCAGTCATAATCCGCCTGGGCGCGGGCGGCCTGATCGGGGAATTGATCCTTGCCGCGCGCGACCGCCGCGACCAGGCGCGCGCGCAGTCCCTGCGCCATCGGATCGGCGGGCGCGGGCTCGGGCGCCGGCTCATTGCCCTTGGCGGCTTGATCGGCCTTGGCATGGAATGCGTCCACCACGCCGTCGGCGGGATTGGACGGACCGCCGCCGAACATGCCGAACACATCGCTGAAGAAGCCGGTGTCCTGTGCTTCCGGCGCGGGCGCCGACGCCGCCTGGGTGGCGAGATCGGTATAGTCCTTGAACAAAGCCTGGCTGAAGGGCGAGCCCGACGCGATGACCTCGTCGTCACCCGCGCAACCGGCCAGCGCCAGTCCCAGGCAAAGGAACGATACGCTCACCAAACGGCGCGGCGCGAATGGAATGGAGAGCGGCATCGATAATCCCCCAGTGTCGGACATGAAATCGGATAGGAGATATAACGCGCCCGGGCGATTTCGTTAAGCGGGCACCCCCCTTGACGATTAGGAAGCATGGAAGTTTGGTAACCGTCTATTGAGGCGGAAGGCTTACAAATCGCAAAGCACACGCCATTCCCAAGGACCGGCCCCGCGGCTTTGCCATGTCGGACGCTGAAGCACCCCGCAAATCGCCTGCCGAACGGCGGCGTTTCCGCCGCGTCCGCCTGGATTTGCCGGGCCGCCTGTTTCTGCCCGCCGACGGCGAGGAAGCGCCCTGCCAGATCGGCGATCTGTCGCCGGGCGGCGCGAATGTGGTCTGCGCGCTGACGCCGCCGACCGGCACCCAGGTGGTCCTCTATGTCGACGGTTTCGGCCGGTTCGAGGGCCAGGTGGTGCGGCGCACGGCCGAGAATTTCGGCGTGCGTTTCTCCTGCACCGTGCTGAAGCGCGAGCGCATCGCCGAGCAACTCACGCTGTTTCTCAACAATGCGCTGGTGGATGGGGCGATGCTTCGGCGCGAGCGCACCAACCACAAGGAATTCGCCAAATTCACCCGTGCCGACGGCCAGATCGTGCATTGCGAGATCATGGATATCTCGGCGGGCGGCGTGTCGCTGCGCACCGATATCCGCCCCGGTCTGGGCGAGTTCGTGCTGATTGCCAACATGGCTGGCCGTGTCGCCCGCCATCATGACAAGGGCATCGATATAGAGTTCGTAGGACAGCAGGCGGTTGTCGAGCCCGCAGCGAAATTGAACTTGGTTCGCTGATCCTCTTCTTCTCGAAGCTTGGCTGTGACCTTCCTCCCCCGTGCGCGCGAAGCGCGCTGATGGGGGAGGTGCCCGTAGCACGTCCTCGAGCGAAGGGCAGAGGGGGAAACAAACAAACTAAACTCGCGGACTAAATGTCCGCGAGTTTATGAATTTGGCTGTTTGCGAGGGTCAACTTCGCGATAGACAAGTCTCCACTTGTTTCCAGCGCCGCCAGGAAGCTTTTGGTGCGACCCAGGGCATCGGCCTGTGATGCGGCCCAGGCCTGAAGCGCTTTCAATGCATCCTGCGGCGCGGCGGTGGCGGCGAGCTTGGCCAGCAGGCTTTGTGAGAGCGCCCGTTGGGCCGCGAAGAGATCGTCCACCAGACGCCTTATCGCCAGCCGGTCCCAATGCTCGGCCGCGGTGATGCGCGCCGCAAGCAGGCGCAGCCGGTCGAGGCCCAGTTCGGCGCCCACGCCGAAATACAGCGCGGCCACCGTCGAAGTATCGTGCGATGTCGCCCGCGCCAATTGTGCGACTTCCGGCGCCACGCCCAGAAGCGGCAACAGCGCAATGTCGCGCGCCAGATCGGCCGGCACGCCCGGCGCGGTGAAGCGCGCGATGCGTGCTTCCAGTTCCTCCTTCTGTCCGGCGGACATGAATTGCTGGTGACCGGTGCGCAGGGATTCCGTGCCGGCGCGGTAAAGCGCGATCGAGGCCGCCAGATCGTCCTTGGCCGAGACGTGGCTGAGGAACCAGAGCCCCAGCCGACGCAGAATCTCCGCGATCTCGGTATAAAGCCTGATC
>DATKPL010000133.1:0-3612 GCA_035524155.1 Rhizomicrobium sp. | reverse complement strand
CGGAGTTCACCTTGTCGCGCTGGGTATATTCGAACGCGAACATCAGGTTGCCCTTGCCATTGTCCGTCTCGACACCGCCCACCGCGTTCACGTCATATTGGCTGCCGCCATAGGTCTGGGTGGTGCCATAGGACGTGGTGACCTCCAGCCCGTTGAAAGGCTTCCTGGTCTTGAAGTTGACCACGCCGGAAACCGCGTCCGAACCATAGACCGCCGATGCGCCGCCGGTGATGACATCGACGCTGCCGATGATGCCCTGCGGCAACTGGTTCAAGTCCACCGTGCCGTCCGCGGCGGAGGGCAGAAGGCGGCGCCCGTCCAACAGGATCAGGTTACGCTGGGGGCCCAGATAGCGCAGGTCCAGATTGACTTCGCCGCTGCCGCCGATGAACGGGCCAGCGCCGGTCACGTCAGGGGAGAATTGGGGCAATTCGGTCAGACCCTGTTCCAGGGCGATCTGGCCGCTTTGCTGCAACTGGTCGGTCGTCGCACTGACGGTCGGCGTAGCCGTGTTGTAATCGGGCCGCGCGATCAACGAGCCGGTGACCACCACCGTTTCGGCGGTCTGGGCCGGCGCAGTCTGTGCCTGCGCGGCAGCGGCCGACGCCAGCAGCATCGGCAAGGCGGCGCCGGAAAGCATCAGGTTGCGGGAAATTCTGGAAGCGCGAAACTCGGAACGGAACATGTGACCCCCTCAATCGAACACGTTGAAACTTCGCCCGCAGCGGGCGAAGGATTAAATGGTTAAGGCGCGGGAACTCCGGCCTTGTTGTGCCTGCAAACACCGGAAATGTCTGGGGGAGTTGAAAAAATCAGCTTTTCAACGCACGTGCACAATAACGGTATCGCGCATGATGCCATGCGTGCCATGCACTTTCCCCTAGATGTCTCGTCATGCCCGATAACTCAGGGCATGCGCTTTTTCTGATGTGAATCTGTATCAAGCGCCCTGCTTTTGACGATGGACAAATTCTGGATAAAGTTGGACTTTTGTTGAGCTGACTTCGTTGCGGCCTTGGGGGGCAGCTTAGCGATGGACACAAAATTCCAGCCCATCATCGTCGAGCGGCATCTGCCGCTTTTGCCGCTAGGACTGGTCAGTCCGGCCTGCTGCTGGGCGCCGGTCGACGACGATCTGAATTATATTTTCCATGTCGCCAATGGCGGCGGCACCATCATGATCCAGAACCGCGCGGTGCAATTCCGCGCCCCTTGCGCCTTGATCGTGCCGGCGGGCGACGCCGACGGCTTCCATTTCGCGCCCCACGCCAGCGGCACCGCCATCACCATCACCGCCACTTATCTCGACAGTCTGCTCGCCCGCGAGCAGCATTTCGCTTCGCTGTTCGCTGCGCCCGTGATTGTGCCCCTGGCGTCCGAGCAGCTTACCTGGCCGCTCACCAGGCTGGCGCAGGAGATTTCCAGCGGCGGCATCGCCCATACCGCGGCGGCGGAGTCTCATCTTCTCAATATCCTGGTGCAGTGCGTGCGCGCGCTGGAACAGTCGCGCGCCATCCAGAACGCCCATCCCAAGGCGGCGACCACGCTGGTGACGCGCTTTCGCGAGTTGATCGAGGAGCATTACCGGGAAAACAAACCCCTGGCCGAGTATGCCGAGGCGTTGGGCGTGACCCAGACGCGGCTGCGCGAAGCCTGCATGATGGTGACCGGAACCTCGCCCAATCACCTGATCCAGCAGCGCATCCTGCTGGAGGCGCAGCGCGCGCTGCTCAATTCGACGCTCTCGATCGCACAGACCGCCTATTATCTGGGCTTCAACGACCCGGCCTATTTCTCGCGCTTCTTCACCAAGGCGACCGGGCAGTCGCCGCGGCAGTTCCGGGCAAAGCCGAATAGTTGATTTTTATTGCCCCCTCCGCCCTCCGCAACTTTGCCGTGGTGCTCGGCTAGACGCCTGCGCGCCACGGCGTTGCTGCGGGCACCTCCCCAGCCAGCGTGCTGCCGCACGCGCGGGGGAGAATGGTCATGACCGAGCTTCGACAAGCGCTAGAGCGTCTTGGTCCCGGCTTTCTTCCCCCGCATGGCGAAGCCATTGGCGGGGGAAGATGTCTTCCGAGGGTTTATCCCGAGGAAGACAGATGGGGCCAAGGACAACTACTGCCGCGGCGCGTCCTTTGCCTTGCCGGAGATCAAATCCGCTTCACTGAAGACGCGTCCATTGAAGATCACCTGACGGACATTGTTGGCGTTCTCGATGTCGTCCAGCGGATTGCCCTGCACCAGCACGATGTCCGCCAGCTTGCCGGGTTCGACCGTGCCGGCATCGAGATCGAGCAATTGCGCGGTGTTCACCGTGGCGGTGCGAAGCGCATCGTAGGGCGTCATCCCGAATTTCACGTAATCGAAAAGCTCGGAATGCAGGAACATGCCTTCAGGCTCATCCGTGCCGGCGGTGATGTGGATACCCGCATGAAATGCATCCATCACCGCCTTCTGCGTACCCGGATCCTTGGTCGGCAGGAGACCGCCCAGCAATTTGCTGAAATTCTGGATCTCGTTCCTCAGCCACGGCGGATCCATCGCCAGCCTGGGATCGTTCGCCAGCTCGGGATGGGCCGTCAAAAGATCGCGCATGCTGCCGAACAGGGTCGGCGTCCAGGTCATGTGGGCGCTGGAGATGATCTTGATCACGTCTTCATAGGCGTGATCGTAGGTCTGCTTGGGCGAATAGCCCCGGCGGCTGGTGGCGCCCAGATGCTCCACGCTGTCCATGCCGTCATAGGCGGCGGGATAGATTTCGTGAGTGGTCACGGGGCTGCCCACCGAATGGGCGAAGTCCACGATCATCTTCTGCTGGGTGTCGGGCATGCGGACATAGCTCTTGTAGAGATCAAAGCCCAGCACATGCCCCCGCTCCAATTCCCGCATCAATTGGGCATTGGATGAGATGGCGATACCCATCTTGTAATAGGTGCGCTTCCATTCCATCAGATGCCCGGTGTCGAAAATGCGGGGCTGGAGCCGGATGCCGGCGTCCCCCGCTTCGCGGTCTTCCACCGCTTCGTAAGGCAGATCGCCAGGATTTCGCAGGGTGGTGATGCCATAGGCCAGGAAGGTGCGGCCCTGCTGTTCGCCGAAATCGCTCTGGCGATGGCTGTGCCCCTCGATCAGGCCCGGCATGGCGGTGAGGTTCGGCGCATCCAGCGTATCGGCACGGCCCGCAACATGGGGCCCCACGCTGGTGATGCGGTTGCCGTCGATCACGATGTCCACATCGTTTCGGGCGGTCTTGGAGACGCCATCCACCAACTTGCCGACATGAACCACCAAATGCGTCTTGGGCACATAGACCTGATAGGTGAGATCCAACGGGACGGTGGTGGTCGCACCGGTCTCGAGGTCCATTACCCGCATCTTGTCGTTGGACTGATAGAGGACATGCCGGCTGTCCGCCGCCCAGCTCGGGTTGTAGGCGATCTCGCTGGTCAGATGGCGCACCGGTCCCTGCGGTTCGCCCGTCAGGGGCGAGACCGGCCAGATCGCCAGCTGACCCTCATACGTCGCCAGCATGTGCGTGCCGTCGGGCGACCAGACCGGGCCGCTCCAGCCGCGGCTGTCGATCGACATGTTAGGCTGGGGCGCGAACCATTT
>DATKPL010000132.1:0-3427 GCA_035524155.1 Rhizomicrobium sp. | reverse complement strand
GCGACCATCAAGGAATGGCGCGAAGGCATGGTCGAGCATCCGGGCTCCTGGTGGCCGGATTGGGATCAATGGCTGGCGCCGCTCTCGGGCGAGAAAATCCCCGCGCGCGTGCCGGGCGATGGCGGGCTCAAGGTGCTGGGTGACGCGCCGGGCGAATATGTGCGGACCAAGGCGCAGTAACCCGTTCGTCCACAGTTAATTCGTTCGTCCCGGCATCAGCTTTTCATTCTCGCCGCCCAGCTGGCGGTAGAAGCCCGGGCCTTCCTGGCCGCTGAGCCAGGAGTCCTTCTTGGGATCGACCAGGAAGACTTCGCCGTCATGGGCATGGACATAGCCGAGGTTGTATTTCTGCAGATAGGTGGCGGCGAAATCGCTGTCCTGGCAGCGGCCTTGAAGGCAATCCGACGACATCGCGGTAGCGACAAGAGCAGGATCACGCGGCGACGGTTTGGGCGCCAATCCACCCTTGCATTGAAGCGAAAGCATTGTTCCTGCCGTCACCGGCATCGCCCAGGCGATCTCGCTGGCCGGAACACCAGCGATCCATACCGAGAGCACATCGCCATTCAGCCGCCACAGCGCCAGGCCAGCCACGCCGGCGTGATCGCCGAAATTGAAACTGCTGACGCCGAAATTCCAATTCTCGGTAGGCGTGGCGGCGACGGAGCTGTGGAAGATCGCATGCACCAATCCCATTACATAGCCCTTGGGATCATGCCTCTGCGTGGAATCGAGCCGGATCAGTTTGTAGATCGCGTGCTCGCCGCCATCCTTGGACACGAGATGGATCATGCCGTTACCGGAATCCGCGACCCTCCATTCCTCCGGCGCAACACCGGAGCAATTGCCGGCATCCAGTTCCGGCATGGCCCGCGGACGGATGCTCACGCCATGCGACAGGCGATGCGACCAGGCGGCATTGGCGGCCATGGTCGGCGGATTGAAGAATTCCCTCGCCAATGTGCGCGGCGGGGCAACCCGGAATATGGTTTTGTCATCGGGTGGCGCGTCTGTGAACGTCAGGGCCACGTTCTTGGGATGAATCGCGCCCCGTGCTTCATCGAACAGGGTGAAGACGACGCGGTCTCCCGCACCATGCTTGCGCACCATCATCGACGCTTGCCGCGCCGAGGTAATGGCGGTGCCATCGATCGCCGCCACCACCGCGCCGGCCTTGATTCCGGCCTGGGCCGCGGGACTGTCATCAGCCACGTGCAAGACCAGCGCGCCGCGCGTGGACAACAAGGGCGCGCGCGATGCCGCCGGAGCCGTTATCTGCGCGAATTCCAGACCGGAATAACCCAGGGGCGCCGCCGGCCGGGCGATCAGCCACGCCACAACGCCCGCGCCCACCGCTACCACCAGCAACACCGAAAGCCATAGCCGCATCATGGCTGCTTATAACATATGCAGGGCGCAGACCCGCAGCCTGCCGCTCGCCCAAGCTCGCGGCGTTCGTCGCTCTCGCAGCTCCACTGGACCTGCTCACGCGCAAGCGCGCCGCTCCTCACCCCCTCACGCGTGAGCCGCGCTGGAGGGGGGAGATGCCGTAGCACGCTCCGGAGCGTGCATAGGCCGAGGGGGTTGAATCAAAGACCCGCGGTCTCGGGCAGGCCCAGCATGATGTTGAGGTTCTGCACAGCAGCACCGCCTGCGCCCTTGCCCAGATTGTCGAGCAGCGCGACCAGCCGCGCCTGACGCCGCTCCTCATTGGCGAAGACGAACAGCTTCATGCCGTTGGTGTTGGCCAGAAGCTCCGCATCCAGGCTTTTGAGCGCGGCTGCTTCTTCCAGACCCGCCACCGTGACCAAGAGGCGTCCGGCATAGGCATTAGCCAGCACGGCATGGATGTCGCGTGGCTTGGGCGCACCCGGCAGCGACCATAATTGCAGCGGCAATTCCACCAGCATGCCGCGATAGAAGCGCGCCACGGCCGGCGCGAACAAAGGCGGATGGGCGAGGCCCGCCAGCGCCTGCATCTCGGGAATATGTTTGTGGGAAAGACCCATCGCATAGCTGCGCTGCACCGTTTCGACAAAGACCGGCGAATCCTTTTTCTCGAACTCCTCGATCATGCTTTTGCCGCCGCCGGAATAGCCGGAGACGCCATGGACCATCAGGGGGAAATCGGCCGGGATCAGCCCTGCCCTGATCAGCGGCCGGGCCAGCGCCAGAAAGCCTGTCGCCCAGCAGCCCGGATTGGCGACACGTTTGCTGGCGGCAATCCGCTCATAGAAATGAGTTTCCAGTTCGGGGAAGCCATAGGCCCAACCTTCGGCCACGCGATGGGCAGTGGAGGCATCGATCACTCGCGTGTTGGGATTCTCGATCATCGTCACGGCCTGGCGCGCGGCATCATCGGGCAAACAGAGGATCACGATGTCGGCGTCGTTGAGCGCCCGCGCCCGCGCCGCGTCGTTCTTGCGCTCGGCTTCGGAAAGGACCGCAATTTTCAAATCGGGGCGCGCGGACAGACGCTCGCGGATCTCGAGACCCGTGGTGCCCACCGCTCCGTCGATGAAGATCGTCGCCGTCATGCGCCGTCTATTAGCGCATTTTCACCCTGCGGCAAGCGGGAACGAGCCATGCAGCCCACGCGTTGACCCGTCAGGCGCCGGATGGACCGGCTTTGGGCCCCTTTCCCCGCGAGGCAAAATGGACATTCACGCGATCATGGCGAATTTCCACTCCACACTCACCCAGCATTATTTCGACATGAAAGGCCGGGTGGCGCGGGGCCGCTTCTGGTATTTCATCGTTGCCTGCATCGCGGTGGAAATCATCGGCGCGCTGCTGCAGGCAGCCTTTTACTTGCCCATCGCATCGCTGGTGATCCTGGTGCTATTACCGCCGACCACGGGCATGGGCGCACGCCGGCTTCAGGATACGGGCCGGAATGGCAGCCTGGTCTGGATCTTCATCGTGCCGGTGGCGATCACCCAGCTTTTTGCGTTGCTCTTCATGGGCGCGGGCCCGCTGGGGATCGCCGGCATGATCGCCTTCTATCTCACGATCGGCTGGGTCTTGAATGTGATCTCGCTGATCGCGGCTTTGGTGCTGCTCTATTACTGGTCGCTGCCAGGCGATCCTGGCCAAAACATCTATGGCGCACCGCCCGATCATAGCCTCGTAATCCCCACGCCGTCTGCATAAGGCGAGAGCGGCTTGGTCCCGGTTTTCTTCCCCCGCATGGCGAAGCCATTGGCGGGGGAAGATGTCCGCCTGCGGGCTTGTCCGCGTTGGCGGACAGATGGGGGCAAAAATTAACGCGGCTTCTTCGCCAGCGGATGGGCCTTATGCATGACCTTCTTCAGATGATCCTTGGCGACATGGGTGTAGATTTCCGTGGTGGCGATGTCGGCGTGACCCAACAAGGTCTGCACCGAACGCAAATCCGCGCCACCTTCCACCAGATGCGTGGCAAAGG
>DATKPL010000131.1:0-4959 GCA_035524155.1 Rhizomicrobium sp. | reverse complement strand
GCCCGTGCCACCGCCCAAACCCAGCACTGTGCCGTGGAACACCACGTCCGAGCCGTAAAGGTCGGAGGTGAGCGTCACCTGCTGGCCAGGATGGATATAGGCGAGCTGGCTTTCCTTGAAGTTGGCATTGACATAGGCCTGACCCACCGGCGCCACCGTCATCAAGGACGCGCCGGCCTGCACGCGCTGGCCGATCTGGGCGGTGTTCTGTGCCACGATGCCGTCGATGGGCGCACGGATCACGGTGCGATCAAGATCGAGTTGGGCGCGGGCCAGCGCCACTTCCGCGGCGCGGATCTCGGGATTGGTGGCGGCGCTGCCGCTGGCCACCATGGCCTTGGCGGAGGCGAGTTGCTGGTTGGCCTGATCGAGCGCGGCCTCAGCCGTCTGCAAGCCGTTGCGGGCAGTGGTGAGCTCGTCGCCCGAGACTGCGCCGCTCTGTGCCAGAGCGGCGCGGCGGTCGTAATCCACCTTGGCGCGCGCGACGTCGGCTTGGCGGCCAGTCACTTGCGCCTGGGCGTTGGCGACGCTGGCGAAATATTGCGTCACATGCTGGCGGGCGAGCAGCAGATTGGCTTCCGCCTGCTGGACCGCAAGCTGCGCGTCGGCCGGATCGATGGTGGCCAGCACCTGGCCTTGATGGACATGATCGGTATCGCGCACCGGCACGCTGGTGAGGGTGCCGTCGATGCGCGGCGTGATCTGTGCGGTCGAGGCCTGCACATAGGCGTCATCGGTCGAAACCGCATAGCGGCCGATCAGGAAATACCAGCCACCCACGATCAGCGCGACAAGCGCGATGGCGCTGCCCAGGCCCAGGAACAGTTTCTGGCGCAGGCTTATTTTCGAAGCGGTGGCGGACGCCTGCGTGGCGCTGCGCGGAGAGGCAATCGCTGCATCGGACATGGTTTGCTCCTAATTCTTCGCGCTGACGCCGCCCCCGGCGTCATTCGCGGGTGTTTCAAATCCGCCGCCCAAGGCATGGACGAGGGCAACATCCTGGCCGAAGGCGCGGGCTTGAAGATCGGCAACCCTGCGGCGCTGCACCACCAGCGTATCCTCGGAGGTTAGCACATCGAGATAGCGGGAGAGACCGCCCTCATAGCGAAGCGTGGCGATGCGGTAGGCGTTTTCGCTTTCCGTCAGGGCAACTTTGGCATCGGCCAGTTCCGTGGCCAATTCGCGCTGATTGGCCAGGGCGTCGGCGACGTCATGCAGGGCTTGGGTCAGGGTCTTGTCATAGTTCGCGACTGCCTCGTCATACTGGGCGCGTGCGCTGCGATAACCGCCTTCGATCCTGCCGCCGTCGAAAATCGGCAGCGAAATCGCGGGCCCGATCTGGCCGATAATCGAGGCGGGCGAGATCAGATTCTGCAGTCCCAGCGCCTGGTAACCCAGATCGCCATTGATATTGATGTTGGGGTAATAGGCGGCGTGCGCCACCTTGATGCGGCTCGATGCCGACTCCGCGCGCAGTTTCGCCGCAACGATGTCCGGGCGCCGCCCGATCAAATCGACGCCCAAAGTCGCGGGCACGCCGAAGGCGCGAAGCTGCACGGCGGTGGGAAGCGTGATGTCCAGTCCGCGGTCGGGACCTTTGCCCACCAGGGCTGCGATCTGATTGCGGGCGAGCGCAATCTGGCCGTCGATCAGGTCGAGATCAGCCTTGGCGCCGGCGCTGCGCGAGCGCGCCTGGGAAAGCTCACCCTCATTTTCCAGTTGCTGCGATTGGCGCTGGCGCACCAGTTCGGTGCTCTGGTCGCGCTCCGACAGCGACTCTTGCGCCGCGGCGCGGTCGGCCACCAGCTGCACCAGATTGGCGTAGGCGCTGGCGATGGCGGTGGAAAGCGTCAGTCGCGCCGCCGCCAGGTCCACATCTGCCGCCTCGGCATCGGACGTGGCGGCGGCAAAGGCCGCGCGATTGGCGCCGAAGAGATCGAGATCATAGCCGGCGTTGCCGGTGGCCTGCCCCTGATCATGCCAGCCATGCGGCAGGAAGGATTCGAATTGCTTGGGGAAGCCTTGGTTCAAGCTCTGGCGTGCTTCGGACACCGATCCGTTGGCGGTCAGATGCGGATAAAGGGCCGCGCCCGATTGCTGGGCGGCGGCATCGGCTTCTCTGACCCGGGCTTCGGCGATATGGGTGTCGGGGCTGCCGGCCAGGCCTTCGGTGATTAACGCGTTGAGCTGCGGATCCTTGTAGGCAGTCCACCAATCCTGGGCGGGCCATTCGGAGGCCGGGGCGGTGAAGCTTTTCTGGCTGGCGAGGCTGGCTTCCGCCCTGGGCTGTGGCATCGGGCCCAGATCGGGCGCGCAGGCCGAGAGCAGCGCGAACGCCGCAAGCGGCAGCAAAATTGTCGTTCGGGTCATCAAAGCCACCAAACTGTACCGTACAGTCAGAAAGGGATTGACCTCCATTAAGCCCTTGAGTAGAAGGTGTCAAGGAAAACTGTACGGTACGGTCATGAGTAGCTCACCCGCCGCCCGCGTGAAGCCCGAACGCGACGAGAAGCGCGAACATATCTTGAAAGAGGCGTATGCCGCCTTTCTCAGCGACGGCTATGCCGCGACCTCGATGTCCAGCATTTCCGCGCGGGTGGGGGGCTCCAAGGCCACACTTTATAATTACTTCTCGTCCAAGGAAGAGTTGTTCGCCGCCGTCATCGACGAAAAGTGCCGCGACTTTCAGGGCATGTTCCTGGAAGCCGATGTCGAAACCGCCGATTTCGCCAAGGTGCTCACCCAGTTGGGCGAGCGGATGCTCCATGCGATGCTTCGCGACGACAGCATCGCCACCTTCCGCCTGATCACCGCCGAGAGCGCGCGCTTTCCCGAATTGGGCCGCGCTTTCTACCAGTCGGGCCGGCAAAGGGGTAAGCAGATGATGGCGGACTTCTTCGGCCGTGCCCAGAAGGCGGGCAAGCTGCGGCTGGGCAATCCCCAGGACATGGCGGTCCTGTTCATCGAAGCCTGCAAGGGTGAACTGGTTCTTCTCAAGGCCTGGAACGTCAATCCCAAGCCCACGGAAAAAGAGATCAAGGCCACCATCGCCAGAGCGGTCACGGTATTCCTGGCCGCCTACGGCGTCTCTTAATCCGAGCCGTCCAGATCGATTTCGACCTCGTGCGCCTCCTGGATCAGGCGCGCCCCGCCGTTGCGAACTTCCGCTTCCGCTTCATCGCGATCCTCGCGGAATGAGGTGTAGAGATTGACGCTGCTGATCTTGATGCGCTTGCCGCCCTTGACCCGGAGCGGGGCGTCGAACTGGTAAGCGAGCCTGAGGTGTTCGAAGAGCGTCTCGGCTTCGGCCAGATGCAGATAAGCATGGATCCGGCTGCGGACCTGGCTTTCGCCATCGTAATTGTAAGTGAATTTCAGGACATTCCACATCGCGTTCCACCAAGTTTGACGGCGCGAGTCTGGCCCGGCCGCCCCCCTGGGGCAATGAAGCGCTGTCAAACTGAAAGGATTTTCATCCGGCTTCTAGGACTTCTTTATCGAGCCCGGGGTATTTCCACGTCCATCTTCGAAGCTGGCTTGTGCGAGTCCACGCGACGTCGCGCGTTACGCCTCAATTTGGGTTGCGATTATGGTCGCCGCGCTGGTCCGCATTGCCTTAAGACGCCCCTACACATTCATCGTGCTGGCGATCCTGATCGCGCTCTTCGGCGTGGTGTCGGCGGTGGGCATGGCCACCGATATTTTCCCGGACATCGACATTCCCGTGGTGGCGGCGGCGTGGAGCTATGCCGGCCTCTCGCCGGACGACATGGCCGGGCGGGTGATCTATTATTATGAGCGCACCCTGTCGCTGGCCGTGAACGACATCGATCATATCGAAAGCCAGTCCCTCTACGGCATCGGTATCGTCAAGATCTTCTTTCACCCCGGCGTCGATATCCGAACCGCCACCGCGCAGGTGGCGTCGATCTCGCAGACCGTGTTGAAGCAGCTGCCGCCCGGCATCACGCCGCCCCTGATCGTCAATTACAGCGCCGCCACCGTGCCGATCCTGCAACTGGGCCTGTCCAGCGACACGCTGGCCGAAAAGGATATTTTCGATCTGGCCAACAATTTCATCCGGCCTGCGCTGGCATCGGTGCAGGGCGCCGCCGTCACCTCGCCCTATGGCGGGCGTGTGCGCCAGGTTCAGATCGATGTCGACCCGCAAAAGCTGCAAGCCGATCACCTCTCGGCGGAAGATCTGGAAAACGCGCTTGCGGCGCAGGATCAGATCATTCCCGCGGGCACCATCAAGGTCGGCCGGGCTGAATATTACGTGAAGCTCAACGATAGCCCCAGCGTGATCGACCAGATCAACAATCTGCCCATCAAGCAGGTGAACGGCTCGACCATCTACTTCCGCGACGTCGGGCATGTCTATGACGGCTCGCCGCCCCAGACCAACATCGTGCGCACAAACGGACGGCGCGGCGTGCTGATGACCATCCTCAAGAGCGGCAACACCTCCACGCTCGACATCGTCAGCAATATCCGCGGGCTTTTGCCTCGCCTGAAGCAAACCCTGCCGCCCTCGCTCAAGATCACGCCGCTGGCGGATCAGTCGGTCTTCGTGCGCGCCGCCATCTCGGGCGTGGTGCGCGAAGGCGTGATCGCCGCGGTCCTGACCGGCCTGATGATCCTTCTCTTCCTGGGCAGCTGGCGCTCGACCGTGATCATCATGATCTCCATTCCGCTGGCGATCCTGTTCTCGCTGGCGCTGTTGTCCGTCACCGGCCAGACCCTCAATCTCATGACCTTGGGCGGCTTGGCGCTGGCGGTCGGCATCCTGGTGGACGACGCCACCGTAACCCTCGAGAACATCAATTGGCACCTGGAGCAGGGCAAAAGCGTGCCCCAGGCCATTCTCGACGGCGCGCAGCAGATCGTGGTGCCGGCTTTCGTCTCGCTGCTTTGCATTTGCATCGCCTTCGTGCCGATGTTCTTCCTGCCGGGCGT
>DATKPL010000130.1:0-4538 GCA_035524155.1 Rhizomicrobium sp. | reverse complement strand
CGCCGGTGAGCGCCACTTCCTTGTCCTGGGCGATGGCCATGCCGGCGACCATGCTCACCACGTCGGCGGCCACGGCATAGAGATCGACCCGGTCATCGATCCGGATGCCGGTATTTTCCAGTTCGGCGATCTCTAGAAGCTGGCTCACCACATGGCTCATCACGTCGATGTCGGCTTTGAGGGCATCGAGGCCTTTCTGGTCAGGCAGGGAATCCACCCGCGCGCGCAGCACCGCCAGCGGCGTGCGCAGCTCGTGCGCGGCGTCGGCGGTGAATTCCTGCTGCAGCTTCATGCCTTTCTCCAACCGGTCCAGCGCCTCGTTGACCGCCACGATCAGGGGCAGCAATTCGCGCGGCAAATCGGCCAGCGGCAGGCGCAGGTCGGTGCGTTTGGGATCGATGGCGCTGGCGATGCGCGACGCCCTGACCACCGGATGAAGCGCCCGGCGGATGATCACGATATCGACCGCCAGCAGCAGCGCCAGGATCGCCACCGTGAACCAGCCGATGCGGGACAGATAATCGGCGACGATGTCGTCGAAAATCACGTCGGGATATTGCGCATTTTGTGCCACCGTTACCGACAGTCCGTCATGGCCCACCGATACGGCATAGACTTCCGCGCCATTGCGCGAAGTCTGGCTGAGCGCTGGCCTGGGCGCGACCAGGGCGGCATCGCTGTCCTTGGCGGACATGATGATCAGGCGGTCCTTGTCGTCGCGCACCGCGTAGGACAGGCCTTCCAGCCCCTGTCCGTAAAAGGTGCTGAGGTCGGGCGGCAGCCTGAGCCGCCATTGGCCGGCCGCGTCCTTCGCCAGATAACTCGCGATCTGCTCGGCATGGCTTCTGAGGATGCGCGCCTCGAACAGATTGGCGGACCGGTTGATCACCAGGTAATTGGCCAGCGGCACCGCGACGGTGGCAAGCACGATGGCCAGGAGATGAAACAGGATGATGCGCGACTGCAGCGAAGGAAGGCGCGGCGTCAATGCTTGCGCTCCATCAGGATGTAACCCACGCCGCGCACGGTATGGACTTCGATGTCGGCGCCGGTATCTGCCAGTTGCTTGCGCAGGCGGTGCACATTCACTTCCACGGCGTTGGAGCGGACTTCCTCCGACAGGCCGAACAGCTGATCCTCGACCACGCGCTTGGGGATCACCCGGCCGGGCCGGCGGATGAGGATTTCCAGCAGCGCCATCTCGCGCGCCGAGAAACTCACCGGCATGCCCATCACGAACACCTGGCGCGCCACCGTGTCGAAGGTGACATTGCCCGCGGTGATGCTGGTGCCCAGGAATTCACCGGGGCGCCTTAGAAGCGCGCGCAGCCGCGCGATCAGCTCCTCGAATGCGAACGGCTTGACCAGATAATCGTCGGCGCCGGAGGCAAGCCCGGCCACCTTGTCTTCCAATCCGTCGCGCGCGGTCAGCATCAAGACAGGAATGGCGTCGCCTTTGGCGCGCAGGCTGGTCACCAGCGTTCGCCCGTCGCCATCGGGCAATCCCAGATCCAGGATCATCGCGGAATAGGTGGTGGCGGCCAGCGCTTCTTCCGCCGCGGACAGGCGCGCCACGCGATCGCTTTCGAAACCCGCTTGCGCCAGGCCCTGGGCAAGCAACTCGGAAAGCTTGGCATTGTCTTCGACGACCAGAAGTCGCATGAGGCACCAAATATAAAAGTGTAAGTCTAGTGTAAGAATAGCCCGCTATAACCACTCGTAAGCCCTTTCTCATACTAGGAAATCGGCTGAAACAGGAGTCCCGAAAGCGCATTGTCCGTCCGATTTCTGGCCGAAGCTTTGTCATCGGACCGACGCATGCCTTTCCCATCCTTCGAGACCGTGATGAACGAGCAGCAAGTGAACCCGGCCCATCCCTATGCATTGCCGCGCCGGCAACAGGTTCTGATCCTGAGTGCGCTGGCGATGGTCGCGGCGTTCGCGATCGGCATCCTGTTCCTGGGCGGCGCGATCCTCGGCCATAGCGAAGCCAAGGCGCAGGCCGTGCAGCCTTCCTTGTCGCGCTTCATTCCGCCCAAGCAGCAATTGGCGGCGCTGGAAATCCAATCGGTGCCTCTTTTCATTTTCCACGACGAGGTGATCACCGACGGCTATATCGCCTCGAATGGCGGGTTTGCGCCCGCCGGCGGCAATGGCCAGGTGCGGAACGGCGCGCCTGTTCTTCCAGGCC
Source organism: Rhizomicrobium sp. (assembly GCA_035524155.1). Taxonomy (GTDB): domain Bacteria; phylum Pseudomonadota; class Alphaproteobacteria; order Micropepsales; family Micropepsaceae; genus Rhizomicrobium. Next base: position 2,347 of record DATKPL010000130.1, on the reverse strand, counting down.
AGTCGGGCGATGTGCTGCAGGCGGAAAGCGATCTCGCCACCGCCCATGCGCAATACGAGATGGCGGCCAAGACCGAAAAACGCCAGCACGCGCTTTATCAGACCGACGGCGCGGCGCTGAAGGACTGGCAGCAATCCCAGGCCGATCTGGCCACGGCCGCGGCTGCGGTCGCGTCGGCGAAGAACCGCCTGCGCATTTTGGGCCGGAGCGACCGCGAGATCGCGGCCTTCGAACAAGCGGCGAGCAAGAGCGGCAGCGACGCCACGTTCTCGATCGGCAATGGCGCCCATGTCTGGCTGGTCGCCAATGTGCGCGAGGAAGACGCGCCAAAGGTGCATCTGGGCGACGATATCGAAGTGAAGGTGCCGGCCTATCCGGCACAGACATTCAAATCCAAGCTGGGCTATATGGCGTCCCTGATCGATCCCAACACCCACCGGCTGGTGGTGGGCGCGCTGGTGCCCAACCCGGACGGCAGCTTGCGCGCCAACATGTCGGCGACCGTGGTGATCAAGGGCGGTCCCGGCAACGCCGCGCCCGCCGTTCCCGCCCGGGCCGTGATCTATGAAGGCGATACCACGCGGGTGTGGGTGGCGGGCAGCGATGGCAGCCTGGCGTTGCGGGACGTGAAACTGGGCCGCACCAATGGCGGCCAGCTGGAAGTGACGCGCGGGCTGTCCAGCGGCGAAAAAATCGTCACAAGTGGCGCGCTCTTCATAGACCGGGCCGCCAACGGCGAGTGAAGGCGTAAGGGGCCCGCCATGAACCGCATTGTCGAGTTTGCGCTGCGCCAGCGTGTGTTGGTGGTTGTCCTGCTCGCCGTCCTGGTGGCGGGCGGTGTGGCCGCATTCCTGCAATTGAACATCGAAGCCTATCCCGATCCGGTGCCGCCTTTGGTGGACATCGTCACCCAAAGCTCGGGTCAATCTGCCGAAGAGATCGAGCGCTATGTCACCATTCCCATCGAAATCCAGATGGCGGGCATTCCCCATGTGACGGCGGTGCGCAGCGTCTCGCTGTTCGGCCTGTCCGACGTGAAGATCCAGTTCACCTATGACTTCACCTATGACGAAGCCCAGCAATGGGTGATCAACCGCCTGTCGCAACTCAATCCGCTGCCCAATGGCGCGAGCCCGCAGATCTCGCCGGAAAGCCCGATCGGCGAAATCTATCGCTATCGCGTGGTGGGGCCGCCGCGTTATTCGGTGCTGGACCTGAAAACCATCGAAGACTGGATTCTGGAGCGGCGCTTCAAGGCGGTGCCCGGCGTGATCGACGTCACCGGCTGGGGCGGCAAGACCAAGACCTATGATGTGACGGTCGATCTCCACAGACTGGAAACCTATGGCATCACGCTCCCGCAGGTGCTTCAAGCGCTCAACAATTCCAACATCAATGTGGGCGGCCAGACCATCGACATTTCCATGCAGGCGGCGGTGGTGCGCGGCGTGGGCCTGATCCATTCCATGGACGATATCGGCCACACGCTGCTTTCTGCCCATAATGGCACGGCGGTGGAGTTGCGCGACGTGGCCAAGATCACGGTGGGCAATGCGCCGCGGCTGGGCATTGCCGGCCAGGACAATGACGACGATATCGTGCAGGGCATCGTCCTGATGCGGCGGGGCGAGCAGAGCATGCCCACCATCAAGCGCATCGAGGCGGAGGTGGAGAAGATCAATACCAGCGGCATCCTGCCGCCCGGCGTGCGGATCGAACGCATCTATGACCGCTCGGACCTGATCAAGGTCACCACCAGCACGGTGCTGCACAACATGATCGCGGGCATCGTACTGATCTTCCTGGTGCAGTGGGCCTTTCTGGGCAATCTGCGCAGCGCCCTGATCGTGGCCACCACCATTCCCTTCGCCCTGTTCTTCGCCATCGTGGTGATGACGGTAAGGGGCGAGTCCGCCAATCTTCTGTCGGTGGGCGCGATCGATTTCGGCCTGGTGGTGGACGCCACCGTGATCATGATGGAGAACATCTTCCGCCGCATCGCCCATGCCCGCATCGATCGCGGACGGGTGCTGCTGACGCCGGAGCAGCGCGCGTCCGGCTTCCGGGGCAAGATGGCCGCCATCGCCCAGGCCGCCACCCAGGTCAACCGCGCCATCTTCTTTTCCGCGGCCATCATCGTGGCGGGCTTCATTCCGCTTTTCACCATGAGCGGCGTCGAGGGCCATATCTTCGGTCCCATGGCGCGCACCTATGCTTATGCCATCCTGGGCGGATTGATCGCCACCTTCACCGTCACGCCGGCGCTGTCGAGTTTTCTTCTACCTGCGCGTTTGAGCGAATCCGACACGTTCATGGTGCGCGGGATGCGCAAGGTCTATACGCCGGT
>DATKPL010000129.1:0-2096 GCA_035524155.1 Rhizomicrobium sp. | reverse complement strand
CCGGGACGATGGAAGAAACACACCAAAGCGCGAGCGCCAGGGCGGAAAGGAACTTCAGAAAACGGGGCAACATGGGGCGCTCAACTGTGTCGCCGCAATTATAGGCGGCAGCGATACCCCGCGAAAGCCGGGATGAAGGCGAATTTAGGCGTGGATGAGGCCCTTGATCGGCGCCGCCGAAGCGCTATCCGGAAACACGGTGCTTTCCAGCGCGCTGCCGGGCACATCCATATGTTCCGCCAGTACGCCTTTGAACAAAGCGCGCAGATCGGTGCGGGCGGGCTGGTCGCGCCCGTCCTTGAGCGCGCCTGAACTCAGTCCCACCCATTCCGCCTTGACCTGGCCGCCTTGGACCGCGCCGCCGAACAGAAACGCGGCGCCGCCCGTGCCGTGATCGGTGCCGCCCGAACCATTGGGATGAACGGTGCGGCCGAATTCGGTGGCCATCACCACCGCCGTCTTGTTCCAAACTTGCGGGCCCATCGCAGTGCGCATGGCGTCGATGGCGGCATCAAGCATCTGGAGCCGGCGCGCCAATTGCCCGTCAGCGGCACCTTCGGCCACATGCGTGTCCCAACCCGATGCTTCCAAGGTCGCGACACGCGGCCCGTCGGATGCGGCCAGCAATTTGCCCGCGCCCTGGAACAACGGCGTGAGATTGCCATAGGCCCCGCCCGCCGGACGTTTCTGCCCACCTATGCCCACGGCCATGGACGCGGAATCGTCCATCGCACTGTGCGAGGCTACCTGGAGCGCCAGCGCGCTCGACAACGATTCCTTCAGCACCACATCATTGGCATAAAGCGCGCGCACCTGATTGAGGAACAACTCGTCAGGTGTCGGCATCACCGCCGGCATCCAGCTTCCGGTCTCGATCTTGCCCGACAGCATCAGGGGTGGCGTCTCGGCGATCGCCAATGCCCGGTCGCCATTGCCGATGCCCATGGGCTGCAGCGCGCGATTGAGCCAGCCATCCTGCAACAAATGCGGCTGGATGCCGCCCGACTCCAATACATTCTGGCCTTCGAAATGCGAGCGGTCGCGATAGGGCGAGCAGATATTGTGGAACACCACAAGCTGCTTGTTGTCGTAAAGCGTCTTCAAATTGGCGAAGGACGGGTGCAGCCCGAAGAACCCGTCCAGGTCATGCAGCGCGCCTGTGCCACTGGTCTGAAGCGCCAATTGTCCGCGCACCGACGCGTAATCCTTGTCGCCGTGCGGAGGCGCCGCGGCAAGCCCATCGAGCGCCCCACGCAGGATCACCACCACCATGCGGCGGTCCCCAGGTGTGGCGGCGAAGGCGAAACGAGCGCCCATGGCGCTGGTCGCGCCGGCGGCGGCGAAGGATTTGAGAAGCAAACGGCGGTCGAGGATCATCCCATTTCACCTGCGCTGAAATTCGGGGCTGGAAACCAGAAGCGCCAGCGCATCGCCCTGGGTCTCGGCGCGCGCCATCGCGGTTTTGGTCGCCGGCGCGATCAGGGGACCCATGCCCTCGTCGGCCACCTTAACGGCATTGACGTCGGGGGGCACCCGTCCGCCCACCTGCTTGGCCCATTCGATGCGGTTCAGGACCGCATCCGGTCCCGACCAGGCATCGGAGGTGAGCGGCCAGCCCTTGGGCGACGACGCGGTCATGGGAAACTCGCCCATGGCGCGCGCGCTCATCATGGCGGCGCGGGTCAATTGCCCGTCGGCATCGTTGCCGGGCAAATTCAACAGGCGATAACCCGCCGTCACATATTCCACGGGTGAACGCATCTTTTTGGGCTTGGGCTCCCAGGCCGCATCGTCTTCCACCGCGGCTACGGCCAGCGCCTTGAGATCGCCGCCTGTCTTGTTGAACACGGTCTCCAGCCGCGCCACCGATTGGGGCGAGGGTTCGTCGGCGATGAAATAGGTGGCGAATTTTGTGGCGATGTGATGGGCGGTGTGGGGATCATGCGCCAGATCGCGCACCGCCTGGATACCGCCTTTGAGATCGGGCGCATAGCTTTTGCCCCTGAGGGTCTGTGCGCCGGGCTCATGCCGGTTGGCAAAGAAGCCGAACCCGGACGGCGCGTCGGGATCGAGACCCCAACCGGTCAGGATGTTGG
>DATKPL010000128.1:0-11889 GCA_035524155.1 Rhizomicrobium sp. | reverse complement strand
GCTCGAAGACGTCAATTCCGATCAGCAGGACAAGGGATTGGAAGTCGATCTCAAGATCGACCGCCCCACCGCATCGCGCCTGGGTCTTACCGTCTCACAGGTGGACAACACGCTCTATGACGCTTTCGGTCAGCGCCAAGTCTCGACCATCTACAAGGACAAGAACCAGTATCATGTGATCATGGAAGTGGCGCCGCAATTCTGGCAGAGCCCGGAAACGCTGCGCGACATCTATGTTTCGACCGCCGGCCTGGTCAACGGCACCCAGACCTCGGCGGTGTCGGCGGCAGCCTTTGCCGGTACCGCCACCAGCGCCGCCGCCGGCGGCTCGCGTGCAAGCGGCGCCAGCACCTCCGCAAATCTCACGGCCACGCAATTGGCGGCACTGGCGGTGCGCAACCAGCAGCTCAACAGCATCACCAGCACGGGCGCGGGTTCGGGCTCGACCGGCTCGTCCGTCGCCACCGCGGTGGAAACCATGGTGCCGCTCTCGGCCTTTGTCAGCTATGGCCCGGGCACCACGCCGCTGTCGGTCAATCACCAGGGCGTTTTCGTGGCGACCACATTCTCGTTCAACTTGGCCCAGGGCGTGACCGAGGATCAGGCGATACAGGCGATCGACCGCACCATGGCCCAGATTCGCGTGCCGATTTCGGTGCATGGCGAGGCGGCGGGCACGCTGCAACTGGCGAAACAGTCGCTGGCCAACCTGCCGTTTCTGTTCCTGGCTGCCATCCTCACCATCTATATCGTGCTGGGCATGCTTTATGAGAGCTATGTCCATCCGCTGACCATTCTCTCCACCCTGCCGTCGGCGGGTGTGGGCGCAGTGCTGGCGCTTTTGATCTTCAAGACCGATTTCAGCCTGATCGCGTTCATCGGCGTGATCCTCCTGATCGGCGTGGTGAAGAAGAACGCCATCATCATGATCGACTTCGCCATCGATGCGGAGCGGCGCGGCAAGCTCGATTCCCGCGAAGCGATCTATCGCGCCTGCATGCTGCGCTTCCGCCCCATCATGATGACCACCATGGGCGCGATCCTGGGTGCGGTGCCGCTGGCGGTGGGCCTGGGCGAAGGCTCGGAGATGCGCCAGCCCCTGGGCATCTCGATCGTGGGCGGATTGCTCTTGAGCCAGGCTTTGACGCTCTACACCACGCCGGTGGTCTATCTCTATCTCGATCGCTGGCGCCTGTTCTGCCTGCGCGGCTGGAACCGCTGGTATCACGGCAGGATGGGCAGGGGGCATGGGGCCGGCGAAGAACCTCAACCCGCGGAATAGCTGCTAGTCTTTTGCGCCCCAAGTTCGTCGCGCGTGCTCACGTGCTATACGCACGCTCCACGCGGCGCTCCTGCTTGGGTCGCAAAATCCCGCGCAGCACTAGTCGGTGTAAATCAGAAGTTCGGCAGATCGGCGTTCTCGGACGGCTTGCCATCGTTGATCTGGGCCGCCCGGCTTTGGCGATAAAGGCTGCGGGTGCTGGCATAGAAGTCGATCGACGAGCGCTCGATCTGCTCTACGGTGTTGACGTTGGCGGCCCGCTCGTCCAGCACATTCAACCCGCCCCGCACGATCAGCCACATGGTGGAATTGTGGAAGGTGATCCAGGTGAGGGGATCCATGGCGGCGTCGGCGCCCATGCCCACCAGGTCGCGTGGCGGCTTGGGGCCGAGGAACGGCAGGACCAGATAGGAGCCTTCGGCAGCGCCCGCCTTGCCCAGGGTGATGCCGAAATCGGTGGTGTTGCCCGGAATGCCCATCTTGCCGGCAACGTCGATCAGGCCGGCCACGCCGACTGTGGAGTTGATGACGAAACGGCCGAATGTGTTGGCAGCCTTGTCGGGTTCGCCTTGCAGCACATTGTTGCCGAACACGACCGGCGAATTCAGATTCGCAAGGGCATTGTGGATGCCGTCGCGCGCGGGCTCGGGGACTGCATGATTGTAGAATTTGGCGACGGGCGTGGCGACCGCATGATCCAGCTTCACGTCGAAATCGAATACCGCCCGGTTTGTAGGCTCCCACGGATCGTTCTGCGCCAGCGCTTCCGGATTCTTGGTGGCGCACGCGCTCAACGCAAGGCTTGCGCACAGGGCTGCCAGAACGGAGATGCGGAGCTTCATACCCACCAAATACAGGATTGGAAATAAGGAACGGTTAAGGATGATTCTTCCCGATAACGGCTAATATCGGTATTGGTGCCGGGAAGGGCAAGGGGTGGCGGCGCACCCCCGATGTGCACAAATATCGCCATGTATTGTGGGGTTTTAGACCTCACGGCTGATTCGCCCCCTTCAACATTGCTGATCCTCCATCTCGCGCAGCCTAATGTGCGGATTTAACGCGCAAGCCCGGCATTTTCCGGCTCAGAAAGCCTCCGTGAGGGAAGAATTTCTCTGCGCCCCTGAGGCGAGCTTGAGCAGGCCCGTCATCGCCGCCAGGTCGAGGAAATAGAGATAGCGATAATCGCAGGCGATGGAGATGACATAAAAGCTTGCGGCAAAAATCAGGGCCCCCGCCATAAGGCCCGCGATGGCGAGATCGGAGCCTTGGCCGCGCCGGATGAGCAGGACCAACGCGGCAAGCGCCAAGGCCGCAAATAGAAGATGGGAGAGCACAGGCGTCCCCACAAAGCGCAGCACGTAGAAATACAGAAAGCGGTCCTGCGATCGCACCTGCTCATGAAGCCCAAGAGCGTTCAGCACATCCTTGGGGCCATCCACGCCGACGACGTCAGGGTGGCATTGCATCAGATCGGGCGCCATCGCCACCCAATGGAAAACCGGCCAGCGCGTCTTGAGATAAAGAATGGGATGATCGAGCACCAGGCCGCGCCAGGCGGCGAAGATGGTCCCCCGTGGCGCATGGGCGATCTCGGTTTGAAGGGGAATGGCCGGCTCCAGCGTATCCACCAGCCGGGGCGAATAAAGCGGCACGCCATATTTGCGGATGGCCGCGTCCAGGCGCGGTGCTCTTTCTTCCAGCACGGGATAGCGGATGGCCGGATCAAGCCGCGCCGCCCCCACCAGGTCATAAGTCTGGGCGAGGCGAAGCTGCGATCCGGCGCCCTCGCCGCCATCGCTGCGCAAGCTCAGCGCAAAATTCCCGCAGAACGAAATCGCCAGGCTTGCCGCGAACAGGGCCAGGCCATAACGCCAGCCCTTCCGCCGCGACGAGGTCCGTGCGGCAATCACTCCAAGCGAAAGCGCCGCGACAGGGACAAGCAGGATGCCGTTCTGCCGGGCCAGGGTCGCCAGGCTGAGCAACAGCGCGCACACAAGAAGCCAGACGAGACGGGCCCGCCTATTCGCCCAATACGCCGCCGCAACCGCCAGCGCTGCGAAGCTGGCGATAGCTGCATCTGCGAACAGCACATCTTTCCAGATAGTGCCCTGATAAAGGATCAGCTGCGGCGTAAGAAAAGCCAGAACAAGGACAAGCGCCGCACCAAAGCCAGGCTGGCCCGTGCGCAATAAAATAAGCCACGCCCCCCAGACAAGCAGGATCGTAAAGGCCAGAAACAGGCCTGGCCCGGGGGCGATGGCATCGGACAGGCCCAGAAGCCACGCCATCACCACGGGATGCCAACTGTCGTAATGGCCGCTTCGGCCATCGGCCAGCTGCATTACCGAGTCATAGGACATCTGGCCCGGCCAGTTTACGGCCAAAATCAGGGCGAAGCCGGCCGTGAGCACGCCGGATGCCAGGTATTTCCGCGACCTGTATGATCCCACGCTCGCCTATGCCCCTCGGTTGCGGCACTGTTGCACTTCTTTTACACGACTATTTTCAATAGAAATTCATAAGAACCATTTTCATAAGCAGGTTCGGGGGAACATGCCGTACGGGCGTTTGCTGTTGGGCGTTGCCGCCTCGGCCTTGTGGCTGGGCGCGAATATTTCATCTTCGGACGCGCAGACCGCTGATACCCAAGTGGCCAGCGACGCTTCGACCGTCACCGGGCTCGAAACCGTGATCGTCACGGCCCGCAAACGGGCAGAAGACGCGCAAAGCGTTCCCATCGCGATCACCGCCCTCAATCAAAACGATCTCGATCAGCTTCACATCCAGACGGTGCAGGATCTGTCGTCCATCGCGCCGTCCGTGACCGTCGAACCCAGCACCTTCCGCCAGGACACGGTCAATATCACCATCCGCGGCCAGCGCAATTTCGACAGCTCGGGGCAAGGCGGCAATCCCGGCCTGTCTTTCGATACCGCGACGGCGGTCTATCTGGACGGCGTCTATTACGCCCGCGCTTTCGGGCTGACCGGCGCGCTCTACGACATGAGCAGCGTGGACGTTCTCAAGGGCCCGCAGGGCACTTTGGTGGGGCGCAACACCACGGGCGGCGCGATCCTGCTTGCCACCAACGAACCGACCGATACGTTCGGCGGCTATGTGAAAGCCATCGCCGGCGACTATGACCAATATGGCCTGCAAGGCGCGATCAATATTCCGCTTACGGACGATCTCTTCTTCCGCGCGGCGTTCTCGGCGCTCGGCAACAAGGGCTATATCAAGAATTATTATACCGATCCGGCCAGCGGCTACACCAACAGCCAGCCCGGCGAAGGCACGCAGAAACTGGCGGGGCGCTTTTCATTGAAGTGGGTGCCGGACGACAGTTTCAGCCTTCTGGTGCGCGCCGATCTTTCCGAGGAGCACGATACCGGCTCGACCTATCACGATCTGGGCTATTTCGTCGGGACCGTGGCTTCGACCGGCAACAAGCCGTCGATCTGCAACATTCCGGGCACCTGCACTGCCTTCACCGATTTCCTGGGCCACAATGTTCAGCCTTACTTCACCACGGTCAATGCCAACAGCACCGGCACCGTCAACACTTCGCCACTGGCTTACAACGCGCTGATCAATTCGGTGAACCGCGAGCAGGCTGACGGTTTCTGGAGCACCGAACAGTCGCTCAGCAACGCCGATGTCGGTCACTATCACACCGTGTCCGCGACCGCCGACAAAACGCTGGGCGATGTCGACGTCAAGCTTCTGGGCGCTTATCGCTGGTTCGACAGTTTCGGCTCATCCAACAGCCGCGGCCTGTCCTACGACACCACCAATTTCTCCTACGCGTTTCCCAAATACCAATCCTGGGAATCCGAACTCACCGTCAACGGCACGGGTCTCGACAATCGTCTCAAATGGACTACCGGCCTTTTCTTCTTTGAAGAATCCAGCCCCGATGACGGCGGGTATGAATATCTGTTCCTGCCCAGCGCCGGTTCGCCGGCCGCGGTGACCGGCAAGCAGATCACCGTCACCGACTGGTCCAACAATGGCGAGCGCAACACCAGCTATGCGGCCTACGCCCAGGGCACTTACAGCATCACCAGCGACACGCGGCTGACGGTGGGCGCGCGCTATTCGCTGGACCAGCGCAGCGCCTATATGGACACCACCACCATCCGCACGCCGGCCACCCAGGCGACCAGCAATGCGGTGACCAACGGCACCTACAGCTCGGCAGGTTTCCCCTATTTGGGGACAACCTATTCCGGCCAGACCACCGTCTGCGGCCTCACCAATGCCGGCGGCACGCCGCTTCCCTCGGCGCAATGCCCCACCACGCTCAACAAGAGCTTCTCCAAACCGACCTGGACGGTGGCGATCGATCACGATCTCTTCGACAAGACGATCGTTTATCTCACCAGCCGCTCCGGCTATCGCTCGGGCGGCATCAACACCCAGGCCGCCAACCCCGCCGTGGCGGTGGGCCTGCCAGAGAATGTGCTGGACTTCGAGGCCGGCGTGAAATCCGATTGGGATTTATGGGGCATGCCGCTCCGCACCAATTTCGACGCCTATAACACCCAGTACAGCGATATCCAGATCGCCGTGACCATGCCCAATGTGGTTCTGGCGACGGGTCCCGGCGGCGTCGGCACTTGCACCCAGACCTTGTTCAATGCCGGCCAGTGCCTGGGCACCCAGAATTCGACCGTCACCCTCAACGGCAAAAGCGCGCGCGTTTATGGCGCCGAGTGGGACATCACCGCGATTCCGGTTTCCGGCCTCACCGTCGAATGGTCGGGAAGCTATCTGGACGCCCGTTACACGAATTTCGTCTTTGTCCCGCCGGCGGGATATCTGGAGCCCACGGGCACCAACAACCTCACCGGCACGCCTTTCCCGCTGCCGGCCTGGCAGACCAGCATCACCGCCGCCTATTCCTTTGGGCTGCATGACCTCGGTGGCCTTGCGCTGGATGACCTCACCCTTTCCGGTCATTATTTCTGGCAAAGCCGCTATCTGGTCGAGATGCAGAATTACAATCCCTCGCAGCAGACTTCGGCCTACGGGATGCTCAATCTGCAGCTGACCTTGGCAGGCCTGGGCCGCTCCAATTCCGACCTGTCGCTGTTCGTCAATAATGCGACCAACCAGAAGGCGTGCGGACCCGAATATGTCGGCGTGCTGAATTCCGCGCCCAACGCGACCTTCGGCGTCGCCAACACGTCAGGCGTACTGCAGTGCGTGCCGCTGGCCCCGCGCATGGCGGGCATCCAGGCGATTTACCGCTTCTAGGGGCTGGGGCGAGCCGGCTGGACCTTCAACAGGGTCATGTCGAAGACCAGGGTCTGGTTGGGCGGAATGTCGCTGCCTGCGCCCTGCTCGCCGTAACCCAGATCGGACGGGATCACCAATTCCCAAGTGTCGCCTTCCTTCATCAGGGACAAGGCCTCGACCCAACCGGGGATCAATTGCCCGGCGGGAAAGGTCGCCCCATTGTGCTGGTCGAATACCTTGCCGTTGATCATCCAGCCCTTGTAATTGACCGTCACCTGGTCGTCGGCATATTGCGGCGACTTGCCGTGGCCCGCCTTGAGCACGCGATATTGCAGGCCGTCCTTGGTTTTGATCACGCCGGGCTTGGCCGCATTGTCGGCCAGGAATTTCTGGTTGGACGCCGCCGAGAGGTCGTATTTGGCCGACGGCGCGGCTTTCTGCGCAAATGCCAGCGTGGTTGCGCAGAGAAGAGCGGCGCCCGCAAGCGCGGCGAAACGGTACATGGATCCTCCGGATGGTCTGACTGTTGTTCTTAACTGTTGCCTGAAGCCTGGATTTTTACCAGATCACCTTCACGAATGGCGTCGGGCGGATTGTCGACCACGCGATCGTCCTGGGACAGGCCCGATCCTACCTCGACATTGGTGCCCAGGTCACGGCGGATGGTCACCACTTTCAGCCGCACATGATTGGCGGGATCCACCGTCGCCACCATCATGCCCTGATCGCGGAACATCAAGGCCGTCGCCGGCACATGCACCGCGCCCGGGGGGCCGGGAATCGAGAAATGCATTTCGGCGTAATCGCCCGGCTTGATCAGGCCTTGCGGGTTGTCCACCTGGAATTGCAGAAGCTGGGTGCCGCTGGAACTCACCACCGCCTCGGCGCTGGCGGCCAGCTTGGCGGTGAAATTGCGTCCCGGCAGTTCCGGCACGGAGAAGATCGCGGTGGTGCCGCCGGTCACCGCGCCGGCATCGGTCTGCGGCACGCGCACATAGATCCGAAGCTTCGTCTCGTCCGCCACGTTGAACAGCGGGGTTGCACCCGGCGTGCCCACCAAGACCAGGGCACCCACATCCACTGTGCGGCTGGTGACGATGCCGTCGAACGGCGCAGCCAGATGCTTGAAGGATTCCATGGCCTGAAGATGGTCGAGATTGGCGCGGGCCGACGCCACCATGGCGTTCTTGGCCGCCAAGTCGCTGTCCTTGGCATCGGCGTCCTGCCGCGCCACCGCGCCCTGCGCCAGAAGCGTGTCCCAGCGCTTGGCCGTGACTTCGGACAATTTCTGGTTGGCGATTGCGGTGTTGAGATCGGCCTTCCCTTGCGCCACCTGTCCGTCCAGATCGGGCGTGTCGAGATCGGCCAGCACCTGCCCCGCTTTTACGGGCGTGCCGATATCGACATACCATTTCCGCAGATACCCGCTCACGCGCGCATAGATCGGCGCGTTGATCCAGGGCTGCACGTCCCCGGGCAGGATAAGCGCGCCCCCCTTGATGTTCGACAATTTCACCAGTTGAACGGTGCGCACATCCTGCGCGCTCGCCCAATCGGCCGCACGGCGATCGTTGTAAACGCGCAGGATTATTCCACCGGCCGCAACTACGCCCGCGATGCAGAGCGCCGTCACCGCCCAGAATTTCAGCCGTGGCGGCGTCGAATGCCGGAGAATATCGGGCTGATCACGCATAGATTTCTCCGGTCTGGGCGCCGGCCGGGCTGTGGGCGTCGGCAACATTTTGGCCCTGCTTCCCGCCATGCACGATGGTGAAGACCACCGGCACGAACATCAGGGTGGCGATGGTGGCGAAGACAAGGCCGCCGATCACGGCGCGTCCCAGAGGCGCGTTCTGCTCGCCGCCTTCGCCCATCGCCAGAGCCATGGGCAGCATGCCGATGATCATGGCCAGGGCTGTCATCAGGACCGGGCGGAAGCGGGTCACGCCGGCTTCGATCGCCGCTCTCAGCGGATCGCCGGTGGCCGCCAGGCGCTCGCGCGCGAAACTTACCACCAGGATCGAATTGGCGGTGGCGACCCCCATGCACATCAAGGCGCCGGTGAGGGCCGGGACCGACAGCGTGGTGCCGGTGGCGAACAGCATCCAGACAATGCCGGCCAGGGCGGCGGGAAGGGCGGTGATGATCACGAAGGGGTCGAGCCAGGATTGGAAATTCACCACGATCAGAAGATAGATCAGCAGGATCGCGCCGATCAGGCCAAGACCAAGGCCGGAGAAGGCCGTGTTCATGGTGACGATCTGGCCGCGCATGACCATTGTGTCGCCTCGGGGCATTTCGCTGCGATGGCGATCCATGATCCTCTGTACATCCGCCGCTACCGCACCCAGGTCGCGATCCTGGATGGTGGCGTAAAGATCGGTGGTGGGCAGGATATTGTATTGGGAGACCACTGCCGCGGAACGGGTGCGGGTGATGGTGCCCAGCGCGCCCAGCACCTGGGGCGCGGCGCCGTTGGTCGAAGTGACCGGCAGATTACGCAAGGCCTCGAGAGAATCGAGTTTGTATTCCGGCGATTGCGCGATGATGTTGTATGAGACGTTGGATTTGGGGTCGAGATAGAAATTGGGCGAGGTCTGGCCGGTCCCCGCCAACGCGGTGGCCAGCGCGTTGGTGACGTCCTTTTCCTGCAGCCCTAAGGCGGCGACGCGGGCGCGATCCACCGTGAAATTCAACTGCGGGGTTTCGTCCGATTGCTGCATGCGCGTGTCGGCAATGCCGGGCACGCGGCGCATCTCGCGCAGGATTTTGCCGGCGAATTCCCTGGTTGCTTCGTGATTGGCGCCGGTGAACTGGACGTCGATCGGTGCGGGCGAGCCGAAATTCAGGATCTGGCTGATGATGTCGGCGGGCGGGAACGAGAAAGTGGTTCCGGGAAAAGCGCGGGGCAATTCCTCGCGCATCCGTTTTACATAGCCGGCGGAGGAATGATGATCCTCGGCCAGGCTGATGTAGACGTCGGTGTCATAGTTTCCGATGACACCGGTATTGTTGTAGATCTGGTTGATCGCGCTGGGGGGGACGCCCAGGCTGTCGACAATGGCCGTGATCTCGCGTGTGGGAATGATGCGGCGAACCTCGGCCTCGATGTCGGCGATCTGCTGGGTGGTGTCTTCGATCCTGGTGCCGACGGGCGCGCGGACATGAAGGGTGATTTGGCCCGTATCCACCGAGGGGAAGAAGTTCGAACCCAGGAACGGGAATAGCAGGAACGAGACCAGCACGGCAGCCAGAAACCCGGTGACGAACAGCCTGCGGTAATTCAGCGCCAGCGCGAGAAGATTGCGATATCCCTCGCGCGCGGTCTCGAAGCCGGCCTCGAAGCGGCGCTGCATCCGGGCAAAGACATGATTGCCCTCGGCCATGTGCATGGCGTGATCAGCCGCGTCGGCGTCATGGGCGCCATTGAGATGCGGCTTCAAAATATAAAGCGACAGGGTGGGCACCAGCGTGCGCGAAAGGATGAAGGATCCGATCATGGCGAACACCACGCTCATCGCCATGGGCACGAACAGGTAACCCGCGACACCGCCCAAGGCCAGCATCGGCACGAAAACGATGCAAATGCAGAGCAAGGCCACAAACGCCGGCTGCACGATCTGGCGGGCGCCGTCCAGGATGGCGGTGCGCACATCCTTGCCATGCTCCAGATGCCAATTGATGTTCTCGATGGTGACGGTGGCGTCATCCACCAGAATACCCACCGCCAAGGCAAGTCCGCCCAAGGTCATGATGTTGAGTGTCTGGCCGGTCGCCCAAAGCCCGATCAGCGCCACCAGGACGGAAAGCGGAATCGAGGTGGCGATGATCAGGGTCGAGCGCCAGCTTCCCAGGAACAGCAGGATCATCAGGCTGGTGAGAAGCGCGGCCAACGCGCCCTCGCGCACCACGCCCGAAATGGCGGCTTTCACGAAGATCGACTGGTCGTTCAAAAGATCGATCTTGAGCGAATCGGGCAGGCGCTGTCTCAGGAGCGGAAGAAGGTTCTTGATGCCTTGCACCACATCCAGGGTCGAAGCCCCGCCATTCTTGAGCGCGCTGAGAAGAACCGCGCGGCTTCCATCGACATGCACGATGCTGCCCTGTGGCATGTTGCCGTCGGTGACGTGTCCCACGTCGCGCATGAACACGGTGGCGCCGTCGGCGGTGGTCTTGACCGGCATGTCGTTCAGGCTCTCGGCGGACTGGGCCGCGTCGTTGAGTTGAACCACATATTGATAGGAACCGATCTTGACGTTGCCGGCGGGGATGATCTGGGTCTGGTTGGCGATGGCGTTCTGCACATCGGTGGCCGAGACCTGGTGGGCCTGCATGGCCTGCGGATTAAGATCGATCTGCACGTCGCGATTTTTTCCGCCATAGGGCGCGGGCACGTCCACGCCGGGCACGGCGATCAGACCGGGCCGCAGGCTGTTGGTCCCGAGATCCTGGAGCTGCCGCTCCGACAAGGTTTTGGACGAAAGCGCCAATTGCACCACAGGAACGGTCGAGGCGTTGTAATTGACGATGAAGGGCGGCGTGGTGCCGGGCGGCATGAAGCGCACGGCGTATTGGGCGACGCCGGTGACTTGCGCCATCGCGGTGGGCACGTTCACGCCGGGTTGAAAGAAAATCTTGACGATGCCGTTGCCGGCGATGGACTGGCTTTCGATATGTTCGATATCGCTGACGCCATTGGGCAGTTGCCGCTCGAGCTGCGTCACCATGCGGCCCGCAATCTCCGCCGGAGAAAGACCGTTGTACCCAAGACCGATCGCGATCACCGGAATGCCGATATTGGGGAAAATATCGGTGGGCGTGCGCAGCGCCGCCAGCGGCCCGAAAATCAGAATGCCGATGGCGAGCACCAGGAAGGTGTAGGGCCGGTCCAGCGCAACGCGGACGATCCAGGTCATGGCGACATCGTCTCCGAACCGCGGCGATCCAATGGGCGAACTTCCCAGCGACATTGCGCGCGCCCGCCCTGGCGCGCCTGTCCGACCCTTAAGGGCTTGTGATTATGAAATTTTATATAGGCCAATGGAAACCCTGGGTAGGCTGCCGGATGTCGCAAGCAACCTGGCCAAGATGAATGATTATGGCAGAAACATCAGGAGCTCAAGGCTGGCTTACAATGTCGCGGGCAACCGCCTCGGCCAGTTTGATCCCGTCCACGCCTGCCGAAAGGATGCCGCCCGCGTAACCCGCGCCCTCGCCGCCGGGATAGAGGCCTTTTGCGTTGAGGCTCTGGAAATCTGTGCCGCGGGGCACGCGGACGGGCGAGGAGGTGCGGGTCTCCACCCCGGTCAACACGGCGTCGTCCATGGCGAAGCCCGGAAGCTGGCGGCCAAAGGCCGGCAGGG
>DATKPL010000127.1:0-4600 GCA_035524155.1 Rhizomicrobium sp. | reverse complement strand
CAGTTTTTCTAAGCTCGTTGCGCTCCGATTGCGGAAGGGCGCCCACTCGGGTCGCTTTGCGCCCCTCGGTGGCGCTCAGTTTTTGTAAGTTCGCTTCGCTCACTAACAAAAACTGGCGCGCCCGAAGAGATTCGAACTCCTGACCCTCAGATTCGTAGTCTGATGCTCTATCCAGCTGAGCTACGGGCGCGTTGGCACTTGGCCGAAGGCGGCGAACCTATTGATGGGCCTCGCCAAAGGCAAGCAAATCCACCCGCCGGACCGGGCCCGGCGTGCCGGGGCGGGACAAGGCCTGTCCTCCACGCGGCGGATTGCCGCCAAGTCCCCACGGCGATTGTGTAAAACGGCAAAACCGGGCGTCCATGCCCTTGTCCGCTTCCATAGGCCCCGTTAAGACTCACACTGTACAACTTGGCCCTTGGCCAAGCGGGTTGGGATTGCGTGCCGCCCCCCTTATTAGGGGCAGGGGCGCCGGCAGCGGAGAGCAAAATGAGCGGACATCCGGCCAATCAGAGGCTCAAAACGGGCCTTTATTTGGCGTTCGTGCTGACGGCAAGCCTGGGGCTGGCTGCCTGTTCGGACATTGACGACATGTTCGGCGGCGCCAGCAATGACATGTCCGCATCCGCCGCGCCCTCACCGGCCGGCGGCGCGGGCGCCGCTGTGGCCCCGCCCACCACCGAAGCGCCGCCCACCGCAGGTGCGGGTGCCAGCGGGCTCACCGCCACCATCACGCCGGTCACCATCGAATCCGGCCCCGATACCGGCACCGCCGTCAACAAGACCATCCAGACCTTGCGCGGCCAGATGTCCGGTCTTGAGACCAAGCTTGCCGCCAATGCCCAGCGCCTGAACGATCTTCGCAGCGCCGGCGCCGCAGCCGCCGGCTCCTATCAGGAAGCCAAGGCCCATATCACCACCCGCCTGCAGGTGGGCACGACCAAGGGCAATCCCGAACTGGTGAGCGAATGGAACAGCGCCCAGGCGTCGCTGGACAGCCTTTCAGGCAATATCAATCAGCTTTCGGCGCTGGGCACCGACGTGACCCAGGATTCCTCGACCGCGCATTTCGTGCTGGATCAGATCTCGGCCACCTTCAATGTCTCGGGCGCGGTCGATGAAGACCATCGCCAGCTTTCGCTTTTGGAAGACGAGACCAGCCAGACCATCGTGCTGATCGACCGGCTGCTCAGCGAAGTGTCCGACGACGTGCAGCGCCAGACGGCCTACGTCGCCAATGAACGTTCCGGCCTCGCCATCCTCGCCAGCTCGATCAAGAATGGCGAGCTTTTCGGCGGCACGCCCGGTATTTCCGCGGCCGCGGCCAGCGGCTCGCTGCAGCTTTCCTCCGCCGGCACGCCGCTGGTGGTGGTGCGCTTCGACCACCCCAATGTGGATTATCAGCAGGCGCTCTATGCCGCGCTCAATCAGGCGCTGCAATCGCGGCCCAATGCCAATTTCGAAGTGGTCGCGGTGTCGCCTACGCGCGGGAATGCCGCTTCCGTGCAGATCGCCCAGACCACGGCGCGCCGCCATGCGCAGGAAGTGGTGCGCTCCATGACCGACATGGGCGTACCGGCCTCGCGGGTGAATGTGGCTTCGTCCACCGATCCGGGTGCAGCGGCCAGCGAAGTCCGCGTCTTCGTTCGGTAATTTAAGGGCGCTTGTCTTTTGACCGCTGGCGTCGTCGCGCGTGCTCACGTGCTGTGCGCACGCTCCGCGCGACGCTCCTAGCCAGCTGCCAAAATCCTGCGCGCCAGCACTGTTCTATTTCTGCGCCACCACGAACAGGCGCTGGAACGGAAACAGCGTGGTGCCATCGGCGCCGCGCGGATAGGCGCCGTTCAACTTCGCTTTGTAGAGCGCGATGAACGCCTGGCGCTCCTCTCCTGCGAGCGCATCCACAAACGGGCGCAAGCCTGTGCCCGAGACCCAGCGATAGACCGCGTCTTCGCCCTCCAGCACTTGCAGATACTCTGTCTGCCAGATGTCCAGCGACGCCGCATGTGGTTTGAGAATGTCGTAATAGATCTCGGCTCGCCCACGCTGAATATCGCGCACGGAAGACAGTTTTTCCCGCCAGCGCGGATCGGCAGCCATCTCGCGCATCAGAAGATGCGAAGGCGCGTTGAAATTGACCGGCACTTGGAAAGCGAACGTCCCGCCCGCTTTCACAAAACCCATCAGTCGCGGCAGCAATGTGTCCTGATGGGGCAGCCATTGCAGTGTCGCATTGGAAAAGATCACGTCATAGGGCGTGGACGCGGCCCAACCGGCGAGGTCAGCCTCTATCCACGCCGCCGGCACGCCGGTGGCTTTCGCCTCGGCCAGCATGGCCGTGGAGCTGTCCAGGCCCTCCAACTGGGCGCGTGGCCAGCGCGCCGCCAGAAGGCCGGTGGAATTGCCGGGGCCACAGCCCAGATCGATCACCCGGGCGGGATCCTCGGCCTGGACGCGGGCCAGTAGCTCGGCGGCCGGGCGGGTCCGTTGGTCGGCAAAGGTCAGGTAGATTTCAGGATTCCAACTCATGGCCCGGTCTTTTAAGGGAAAATTGCCCATTTTGGCTTGTAATTTTGTTGCGCGGACCGCCAGCCAGTGGTTGACAGGCCCGGCCCACAGCCATAAAAACCGCGCTCTTTTTCGCCATTTCAGGAACGCCCCATGAAGCGCACCTATCAGCCGAGCAAAATCGTGCGCAAGCGCCGTCATGGCTTCCGCTCGCGCATGGCCACCGCCGGCGGCCGCAAGGTCTTGGCCCGCCGCCGCGCCCATGGCCGCAAGAAACTCTCCGCCTAAGTCCCAGGGACTGCGTATCGCCCGCCTGAGAAAGCGCGCCGATTTCCTGGCGGCTGCGCGTCATTTGCGCCGGGTTTCCGGCGTCGTAACCTTGGAAATGGCGCCCACGCCCGTTTTGCTTCGTGAAAATGAAACTCTGAGGCTGGGTTTTACCGCCAGCAAGAAGATCGGCAATGCGGTGGCCCGCAACCGGGCAAAGAGGCGGCTGCGCGCCGCGGCATATGCGTTGCTTCCCCTTTCAGGCCGGTCTGGCCATGACTATGTTCTGGTCGCCCGCGCGGGCATCCTGACCCGTGATTTCACGGCCCTGAAAGGCGACATCGCCGACGCGGCACGGGCGGCGCACCTGAAGCTGGATGCGTCGGCCTCTTGAGATGAGTCTGTTTGAGATCATGGGAACAAGTCTGACGCGCCTCATGACCGCCCTCGTCTGCGCGCCGATCCATTTCTATCGCCGCTTCATTTCGCCTTTGACGCCGCCTTCCTGCCGGTTCGAGCCCAGCTGCTCGGCCTATGCGCTGGAGGCGATCAAAATTCACGGCCCCGCGCGGGGCGTTCTTCTGGCAACGCGGCGGATTTTGCGCTGCCATCCCATCACCTGGCTCGGCGGCTCGTCGGGCTTTGATCCCGTTCCTCTTCGCAAGCACCATCACACATGACCAACAATCGCGGCAGCAACAACAACAATATGCTGATCACCCTGGCGCTGATGGCGCTGGTGGTGCTGGGCTGGCAATATTTCGTGGTCCGCCCCGAAATGAAGAGCGAACAGGCGCATCAGGCGGCGCTTGCACACCAGGAAAAAGCCACGCCCGGCGTCGCCGCACCTGCCGCCAATGTGCCGGCGATGGCGATGTCGTCCACCCATATGAGCCGCGATGCCGCCTTGAAAGCGGAAGGCGGCCGCGTCGCGATCGACAGCCCCTTGCTCGACGGCTCGATCGCGCTCAAAGGCGCCAAGTTCGACGATCTGCGCCTGAAGAAATATCGCGAGACCACCGATCCCAAGAGTCCGGAGATCGTGCTGCTCGCGCCCAAGAGCACCGACTATCCCTATTACGCGGAGTTCGGCTGGGTCGGCGCCCCAGGGTCCAACAATGACATGCCCAACGATCAGAGCATGTGGCAGCAGCAAGGGTCAGGCGCGCTGTCGCCCGGCCACCCTGTGACGCTCACCTGGGACAATGGCCATGGCCTGACCTTCACGCGCGTCATTTCGGTCGACGACCAATACATGTTCAACATCGCCGACAGCGTCGCCAATCATTCGGCGAGCGCTGAGACGCTTTATCCCTTCGCTTATGTGGCGCGCGAAGGCGTGCCCAAAGAGCCAACCAGCTATGTGCTGCATCAGGGCTTTGTCGGCGTCGCCAATGGCAGCGAGACCGACGCCAATTACAGCGACTTCAAGGATGCAGGCACGCCGGCCAAGACCTTCTCATCCACCGGCGGCTGGGTGGGCATCACAGACAAATACTGGATGGCGGCAGTGGTGCCGCCCCAGAACCAGAAATTCGACGCCTCGTATCTGGGCTCAACCACGGCGAATGACGTGAAGGCCTACCAGGCCGATTATCGATTGCCCGCGCGGCAGATTGCACCGGGCGCCAGCGCGCAGGTCACTCATCGTCTGTTCGCGGGCGCCAAGGTGGTGGACATTCTGCGCGGCTATGAAAAGTCGCAAGGCATCGCCCGTTTCGACAATGCGGTCGATTGGGGCTGGTTCTGGTTTCTCACCCAGCCTTTGTTCTGGCTGCTCGACTTCTTCTACAAATTGATCGGCAATTTCGGCATCGCCATCCTG
>DATKPL010000126.1:0-4335 GCA_035524155.1 Rhizomicrobium sp. | reverse complement strand
GACGCGAAACTCACCCACCAGCGGATTGAATGGCACCATTTCGGCAGCATGATCGAAGGGAATGGCCACCCGCTCGCGACTGGCCAGGATGTAGAATTCATCGGGATCGAGCACCAGATGGCCCTGCTCGGTGGCCTCGATGGAGTCCCAGAATTGATGGGGGTCGAGCGCGCCCACCTTGTCCACATCGATCAGCCCCGTATGGCGCTTGGCGCGCCAGCCGATCCGGCCGGGGCCTTTGAGGTCGATGGAAAGCCCCAAGCCGTTATCGATGTCCGGCTCGCGGTCCATCAGCGGCGCGTCGGCGTGAAGACGGCGCAATTGCGTGTCGCTGAATTGGGGCGAACCGTGGCGGATGCGCAATTGGTTCAGGCGTGAGCCCTTGCGCACCAGGGCCGGGAATGTCTGCGGGCTGATCTCGGCATAGAGGGGCCCCCGATAACCGGCCTCGATCCGGTCGAAGCTTTGCGCCCGGTCGGTGATCAGCCGGGTGAAGACGTCGATGCGCCCGGTCGAGCTTTTGGGATTGGCGATGCCGGAGATGCGCGCGGAAAATTCCGCGCGTTCCAGAAGCGGAACGATGTAGACACAGCCTGTCTCCAGCACCGCGCCCTGGCTGAGATCCACTTCATGCATGAAGACGGAAGCGAGCTTGCCTTCGACGGTCGCGTGCGGGCCGGGCAGAAAGCTTGCGCGCACCCGCCAGGCCTTGGCGCCCAGCCTGAGATCGATGCTGGCCGGTTGGATTTGCGCTTGTGTGATGGGCTCGTCGGCCACCACTTCACGGCACTGCGCGACCAGGCGCTTGAGCACGTGGCTGGGCAGGATGCCGGTGGAAAAGCGGCCATAACCGCCATCTTCCTCGGGTTGGATTGCATGAAGTTCGGCCATGCCGGGTTATAGGACGGCTGTTTGACCGGAACACCCTTTAAAGCGGCATTTCAGGCCAGGAAATCGCGGATATCCCCAATCGCCTCGGCCAACCCGCAGCGTTTGACAGGCGCTCCTTCCGGAAATGCCGCCAAAAGGCGGGATGGCGTAGCCCCCTCCAGGATCACGAAACAGCCCTTGTCTTGCGGACCCCGGATCAGGCGGCCGAACGCCTGTTTGAGGCGAAAGCGGGTCAACAGATCGTCATAGGAGCGGCCGAAACGGGCGCGGCGCGCCTTGTGCAGGATGGTGGGCTTGGGCCAGGGCACTTTGTCGAACACCACCAGCCGGAGCGAGCGGCCTGGCACATCGACGCCATCGCGCAACGCATCGGTGCCCAAGAGGCAGGCATTTTCTTCGGCGCGGAACAAATCGACCAGCGCGCCGGTATCCAGCCGGTCCACATGCTGGGCGTAAAGCGGAATGCCGGCATCGGCCAAAGGCTGGGCGATGCGCGCTTCGGTGTCGCGCAAGGCCCTGACCGCCGTGAACAGACCCAGCCCGCCGCCGCCCGAGGCCAGGAACAATTCCCGCATCGCTGCCGCCAGACTGTCGGCGTCGCGTCGCGCCACGTCCTTGACGATGAAGATGCGCGCCTGTTGGTCATACTTGAAAGGCGAGCCGAAGCTGGCGCGCTTGGGCGGCTGGGGCAGATGCAGCGCGCCGGTGCGCACTTCGGCGCTTCTCCAGTCTTCGTTTTCCATGCCGGCGTCGCGCAAGGTGGCCGAGGTGATCAGCGCGCCATGGGCCGGCTCCAATATCTCGGCCGCCAGCGGAATTGTGGGATCGATCCAGTGCCGCTCCAGCCCGATATCGGCGTCGCGGCCTTCTTCGCGGCCGATTTCAAACCAGTCGATGAAGTCTTCGCTGATTTCGCCCGCCTCCAGCGTGTCCAGCATCTGGACCCATGCCGGCAGCACCAACCGCGCGCGCCGGTCCAGGCCGCGTGCCGCCGCTTCCAGACGCGCGCGCGTATAGGGCTCCAATGTGGCGCTCTTTTCGTCCATCGCCTTGCGCAACAATTTCGCCAGCCGCGCCAAGGGATCGGCGATGCGTTTCAGTGCGCGGGACAATTCCGTCACCGCGCGCAACGTCTCCGCGCCCAAGGGCTGCGGCTCGGCTTCCAGCGTGTAGAAAGCATCGCGGTCGTCGCTGCGGGCGCGCACATGGGTGTAGATCTCCGAGAGGAAAATCTCGCCCGGGCCGCGTGGCGCCCCGCCGGTCACCCGGCTCATCCAGCCTTCGCCCGCCAGCGCGCCCGCCGCCTGCACGGCATCTTCCAGCGCGTGCTGGGCGTCTTGGTGATCGGCGATCAGATCCTTGAGCCGTTCCTCGAGGCCCCGCATGCGGGTGCGGGCGCGGGCTTCGGGACCCCGGATCCAGCGGCGCAGGTCGGCCATCTCGCGGCCCGACAGGAGCGCGGCAAACCCGGAATCGGCAGCGTCGAACAGATGATGGCCTTCGTCGAAGACATAGCGCAGCCTTCGTTCCGGCGGCGTGTCGCTGGTCTGGTCGGTCGCGAGCCAATCGCCGGCGGCCTGCGCAATCACCAGGGCGTGATTGGCGATCACGATGGGGGCGTGGCGCGCGCGGCGGATGGCGCGTTCGATGAAACAGATGCGGTAATGGGGGCAGGCGGCATAGATGCATTCGCCGCGCCGGTCGGTGATTTCGCTCAGGGGCAACGACGCCGCCAGGAAAGCGGGAAAGCCCGCGCCGGAAATGTCGCCGTCCGTGTTCGATCCGATCCAGCGCGCGATCAGGCCCAGCGCCACGCTGCGCTGGCCCGGGGCCAGGGCGGTGCGTTTGGCGGCTTCCTCAAAATTGAGCAGGCAGAGATAATTTTCCCGGCCCTTGCGCACCACGGCTTTTTCCGCGCGCTCTTCGGGATCGGGATAAAGATGCGCCATCTCCTGCACGATCTGGCGCTGCAGGTTGCGGGTGTAGGTGGAGATCCAAAGGCCCGGCCCGTTCTTCTCGGCCCAGACACTGGCAGGCGCGAGATAACCCAAGGTCTTGCCCGTGCCGGTGCCGGCTTCCACCAAGGCAATCTTGGGTGCGCCGGATTCTTCGCGGGGACCGAAGGCATAGGTCGCCGCATCGCTATAGGCCTCCTGCTCGGGACGCGGCTGCGCCACCAGCGCCGCCAGCCGGGCGCGCGCTTCATCGGTGTTGACGGGCATCGAGCCCGGCGTGCCGGGCAATGCTTCATCTTCCCATTGCGGCAGGCCGCGCCAGGCTTCCAGTCCCGCAATGGGCGAACCATGCGGCACTTCACCCAGCGCCTGTTCCAAGAGCGGTCCCCAGCGCCAGCCCGCGCGCGCCAAGGTGCCGGCGAGCGGCGCCAGCCGTGCTTTCGCTTCGGCAGGAAGCGTACGCGCGTCCTCCAGCAAGGCATCCGCCACCTCGAACAGCGCGCGGGCCGAGGCTTCCGGTGTTTCAGGAAGCTCGAGGCCAAGCGCGCGCGCCAACCCCAATGCGCTGGGAATCAGCGGCCGGCCGGGCCGCATGAAAGCGAACAGTTCCAGCACGTCATAGAGCGGCTTGGCCGGCGGCGCTTTCAAGCGTCCGGCAACGAACGCGGCATGCGCCACCAATGCGCGGCCTGACTGGAAGATTTCGCGTGCCTCTTTGAGGGCCACGCGCCGGCAATGACCGGCCCCGTCACACGCTGCCGCGCCAGGCGGCGCGGGCACAAGCGCACTCAGTTGCGAAAGCGTTGCAGGCATTGGCTCTTATAGCGAGCCGCAGACGAAGAGGGAGAGAAAATCAGCTGGCCAACTGGGGATAGAGACTGATCAGCGCCTTGCGGGCGCGCACATGTTCGCCCATGACGTCCTGGGCGGCGTTGCGCAGCGCGCCGGCATCTCCTCCGTCGCGCGTGGCCTGGGTGAACTGGCGTGCCGCCTGGCTCATCGCCGAGAGGCCGATGCCGCCGGCAGCGCCCACGATGTCATGCGCCAGGCGCGCCGCTTCGTCCCATTTTTCCTGGTCGCAGGCTTCCGCCAGCGCGCCGGTAAGTTGCTCGGCATTGGCGACATAGCATTGCAGGATTTCGATCAAGGTTTTCGTGCCGAGAGACTTTTCAAGCGTGGCGAAGGTCACCGCATCGATCGCGGCGGGGATCAAAGCGGGGACTTCCTGGCCTTCCCGCGCGCCCGCCGAAACCGAGTCCAGCGCGCGGAACAGGTCATCGCCCACCACCGGCCAGCGCAGCACGCAATCGGTGACCGAGGGGACGCGGTCGCCGCGCAACAGCACGGCCACGATGGGTGCTTTGACGCCGGGGGCTGCGGCAAGGAGATCGGACTCGTCCGAGCTTGCGATGATCGCGTCGAAATTCTCCTGGCTGGCGCGGGCGGCAGCTTCGGCCGCGGTGGCGGCGATGCTCACGCGGTTGCCGAA